>JANXWR010000016.1 GCA_025351025.1 Burkholderiales bacterium
GGCAAGCTCGGCCCCTACCTCAGGGAGCATTGGGCGGTCGCCCCAAGGCAAGCAGCCGACCGAACGGTTCGAGGTGAGCTTGCGCGACGAGGGTCGCGTCGTCGCCTTTTCGGGCGGCATCAACGACGGCGCCGCCGCGGCGATCGACAAGGCGATCGGCGACGGCCCGAAGGTCGGCACGCTGTTGCTCGACTCGCCCGGCGGCTGGTTGCGCGAGGGCACCCGGATGGCCGACGTCGTTCGCCGCTACCGGATCAACACGCGCGTCGAGGGCGAATGCTTTTCCGCCTGCTCGCTGGTGCTGCTCGCTGGCGCCAATCGCTCGGCGGGAAACAACGCACGGATCGGCTTTCATCGCGGCCGCGCCGTCGGTGATCGGCCGAGGATCGTGCCTTGCCGGCCGACAGCGAAGAGTCCGAGCTCTACCGTCGTGCCGGGCTGAAGCCCGACTTCGTGCGGCGCATCGTCGCGACGCCGAACGACAGCATCTGGATCCCCTCGCGTTACGAGCTGCTGCACGAGGACGTGCTGACGCGCTGACTGCGCGGCGGCGGCCGCTCAGAGCGCGAAGATCTTGCCCGGGTTCATGATGTTCTTCGGGTCGAGCGCGCGCTTGACGGTGCGCATCATCTCGATCGCGCCGGTGCCCGCCTCGCTGACCAGAAATCCCATCTTGTGCAGGCCGATGCCGTGCTCGCCGGTGCAGGTGCCGTTCATCGCCAGGGCGCGCATGACGAGCGCCTCGTTGAGCCGCTCGGCCGTCTCGCGCTCATCGGGCTTGGTCGGATCGACGAGGTAGGCGATGTGGAAATTGCCGTCGCCGACGTGGCCGACGATGTAGTGCTGCAGGCCCGCGGCCACCGCCTCTTCCGACGCGCTCACCACCGACTCGGCGAGCCGCGAGATCGGCACGCAGGTGTCGGTCGTCACGGTGCGGCAGCCCGGTTTCATCTGCAGGCCGGCGAAATAGGCGTGATGTCGCGCCGTCCACAGCTTTTTGCGCTCTTCCGGTGTCGTTGCCCACTGGAATCCTTCGCCGCCATGCTCGCTGGCGATCTCCTGCACCGTCGCTGCCTGCTCGGCCACGCTCGCCTCGCTGCCGTGGAACTCCATCAACAGCATCGGCGCTTCGGTCAGCGAGAGCTTGGCGTGGCGGTTCACCGCCTGCACGGCAAAGCCGTCGAGCAGCTCGCAGCGGGCGATCGGGATGCCCATCTGGATGATCTGGATGGTCGTGCGCACCGCGGCGTCGATCGACGGGAAGGTACAGGTCGCCGCCGACACCGCCTCGGGCTGCGGATAGACGCGCAAGGTGATCTCGGTCATGACGCCGAGCGTTCCCTCGCTGCCGATCATGAGTCGCGTCAGGTCGTAGCCGGCCGAGGACTTGCGGGCCCGCGTGCCGGTATGGATCACTTCACCCTGCGCCGTGACGACCGTCAGTCCGAGCACGTTCTCGCGCATCGTCCCGTAGCGAACCGCGTTGGTGCCGCTGGCGCGCGTCGCGCACATGCCGCCGAGCGAGGCGTCGGCGCCGGGGTCGATCGGAAAGAACAGGCCGGTGTGGCGGATCTCGTCGTTGACCTGCATTCGCGTCACGCCGGCCTGCACGGTGACGGTCAGGTCCTCGGCGTTGACGGCGATGACCTTGTTCATGCGCGACAGGTCGATGCTGACGCCGCCCTGCACCGCGAGCAGATGGCCTTCGAGCGAGGAGCCGACGCCGAACGGAATGACCGGCACGGCGTACTGGTCGGCGAGCTTGACGACGGCGGCGACGTCTTCGGTGCTCTCGCAGAAGACGACCGCTTCGGGCGGCGGCGCGTCGATCGGCGACTCGTCGCGGCCGTGTTGCTCGCGCACTGCCTGCGCGGTCGAGCAGCGGTCACCGAACTGCGCTTTCAACGCCGCGAGCATCGCCGCCGGGACGGCGCGGGGCGCAAGCTGGGGAAGCAGGTGGTCGGGCAGCGGTGCGTTCATGCGGCGTCTCCTCGGTGGCTGGGCACCGTCGGCGCATTGTAGGAAGCCGCCGCGGCCTCGTCGGGGGCGGGGTAGCATGTCGCGGACCATGTCGAATCGACTGACCCAGATCGCGACCCGCACCGGCGACGACGGCACGACCGGCCTTGGCGACGGCAGCCGGGTCGGCAAGAACCACCTGCGCATCGCCGCGCTCGGCGACGTCGACGAGCTGAACTCGAGTCTCGGCGTGCTGCTCGCCGAGCCCTTGCCCGACGACGTGCGCGAGTTGCTCGTCGTCATCCAGCACGAGCTGTTCAACCTGGGCGGCGAGCTGTCGATCCCGGGCTACGAGTTGCTGAAGGCCGAAGCCGTCGCACGCCTCGACGAAGCGCTCGCGCACTACAACGCCGCCCTGCCGCGACTCAAGGAGTTCATCCTGCCGGCCGGAACGCGGAGCGCCGCGCTTGCCCATGTCGGCAGAACGGTGGCGCGGCGTGCCGAGCGCGCAGTCGTTGCCCTCGCGGCCAGCGAGCCGGTGCGCGCTGAGCCACGCCAGTTTCTCAATCGCCTCAGCGACCTGCTGTTCGTGCTCGCCCGCGTGCTCAATCGCGCCAACCTCGACGGCCTGGGCGGCGACGACGTCTACTGGAACAGCGCGCGTCTGGCGCGCAACGGAGAGTGAGCCGACGCGGCGTTCGCGCGCCGCGATTGCGGCGCTAGGCGCCGACGATCAGGTCGCGATCCACGAGCCACACCACCGGCGAGCCGGACGGCGCACGCAGCAGGCGAAGCTGGGTCGCCGCGCGGTCGGCGTCGGAGAGATCCTTGTACAGAATGTCGCTCGCGTTGCCCGGCTCGCCGGCGACGAAGAGCTGCGAGGTGACCTCGCCGAACGACGCATGGCGCAGCTTGACGTGGATGTGCGGCGCGCGGCCGGGATAAGGCACCGGCCGGATGGTGCGGAATCGATAGCCGCCGCGGGCGTCGCTGGTCGTGCTGCCGAATCCCTGAAAGCCTTCGTCGACGCGGCGGCCGGCGCCGCGCGGATGCCGGTAGCTGCCGTAGGCGTCGCATTGCCAGATCTCGACCGTGGCGGCATCGACGGTCCGGC
>JANXWR010000017.1 GCA_025351025.1 Burkholderiales bacterium
CCGCTGCGCCTGGTCGGCGGCGACTTGCGCGAGCAACTGCTGAAGGCACGTCGCATCGCCAGGGACCAGGCGCCGCGCATCTTGGTCGCGCGCTGCGACCGGCCTTTGCCGAACGGTGCCGCGGTCCGGCTGGTCTGGGGCAAGGGCATCGCCTCGGCCGCCAATCCGCAGGTCGCTACCTCGATCGAGCAGCGCTTCCGCCTGCACGTGCGCGCCGCCTTCACCGCCGAGTTCAGCTGCGAGCGCGAGAAGGCTTCGGCGCCCTGCCTGCCGATCCGGCCGATGAGCCTGCGCTTCTCGGCGCCGATCTCGCGCGAGCAGGCGGCGCAGGTGCGGCTGGAGCCGGCCAGCGGCGATGGGCTGGCACCGGTGTTCGACAAGGACGACAAGGCGGTCGAGTTCAGCGAAGTCTTCTTTCCGAAGCCGCTCGCCGAGAACGCGTCGTACGTCGTCGCGCTGCCGCGCAACCTGCAGGACAACGCCGGCCGGCCGCTCGCCAACGCGGCGAGCTTTCCGCTCAAGGTCGCGACCGGCGTAGCGCCGCCGATCGCCAAGTTCGCGGCGGCGCCGTTCGGCATCGTCGAGCGCAACGCCGATGCGACGCTGCCTGTCACCCTGCGCCACGTGCAGACCGACCTGCGTCCACCTGCCTCGGCGGCGAGTGCGGGCTCCGGCCAGGTTCGCGTCAAGCGACTGCAGAGCGACGCCGACATCCTGGCCTGGTACGCCATTGTGCAGAAGTACCACGAGACGCAGATGACGGCCCAGGAGCTCGGCCTGCCGAAGAGCCAGTGGTTCATCACCGTCGAAGACACTGACGCCAAGGGCAAGCCGATCAAGCGCAGGGCCGAGAACCGCATCGGCACGCGCGAGATCTCGCTGCTGGCCAAGGACGCGGGCGCACAGCGGCTTGATCTGCCGCAGCTCGCCGGCGGCGATCCGCGGCCGTTCGAGGTCGTCGGCCTGCCGCTCGACGGGCCCGGTTATCACGTCATCGAGATCGAGTCGCTGCGCCTCGGCCAGTTGCTGCTCGACAAGCGCGCGCCGATGTACGTGCGCACCGGCGTGCTCGTCACCAACCTCGGCGTGCACTTCAAGCAGGGCCGCGAGAACAGCGTCGTCTGGGTGACGACGCTCGACCGCGGCAAGCCCGTCGAAGGCGCCGACGTCGTCGTGGGCGACTGCTACGGCAAGCCGCTCTGGAACGGCAAGACCGACGCCAAGGGCCTCGCCGTAGTGCAGCGCGCGCTCGACGCGACTTTCGAGAACTGCCCGGCCGACAGCGGCTATTTCGTGACCGCGAGGAAGGCCGACGAAAAAGGCGGCGCGACCGACGTCGCCTTCGTCTTCAGCAGCTGGCAAAATGGCATCGAGTCTTGGCGCTTCAATGTGCCGACCGGGCGCGGCGCCGAGCCCGACCTGCGCGCCGCGACCGTCTTCGACCGGACGCTGTTCCGCGCCGGCGAGACGGTCTCGATGAAGCACTTCATCCGCACCGAGACGGCGAGCGGGCTCGCCGCGGTGCCGGCCGACAAGCTGCCGACGCGCGTCAAGCTCGTGCACCAGGGCAGCGGGCAGGAGTTCGCGTTTCCCTTGCAGTGGAATGGCGTCGGGCGCAGCGCGGTCACGACCTGGAGCATCCCGCCTGCGGCCAAGCTCGGCGTCTACGAGGTGACGCTCGAGCGGCCGGTGCCGGGCGCGAAGCCGCGCGAAGGCGAAGAAGAAGGCGAGGGTCGCCAACGCAGCTGGGCGAGCGGCAATTTCCGCGTCGAGGAATTCCGCCTGCCGCTCGTCGACGCGCGTGTGTCGGGGCCGAAGGCGGTGGCCGTCGCGCCGGCGAGCGTCGGCGTCGACGTGCAGATGAACTACTTTTCGGGTGGGCCGATGAGCGGCGCGCCCCTGCGTGCCTCGGCCCTGCTGAAGAGCCGGAGCCCGAGCTTCGCCGGCTACGACGAGTTCTCGTTCGAGCCGCCGCGCGATCCGAAGAAAGCCGAGCAGGAAGGCAACGAGAACGAAGAGAGCGACAGCAGCGCGCGCGACGGCAAGCTCGTCGCCGACAAGCTGCCGCTGACGACCGACCGCAACGGCGCTGCGAGCTTTGTGCTCAAGGACTTGCCGAAGGTCGTGCGGCCGAGCCAGATCGACGCCGAGGTCAGCTTCAACGATCCGAACGGCGAAACGCAAACGGTGGCGACGCGCGTCGACCTCTGGCCGAGCGCGGTCGTGCTCGGCGTGCGCGCGGGCTCGTGGGCGAGCAACCGCGGCAGCGCCAAGTTCACGGTGCTCGCGCTCGACACCACCGGCAAGTCGATCAAGGGCCAGGCGGTGGCGGTGCGCGGCCGCGTCAGCCAGATCATCTCGACCCGAAAGCGCATGGTCGGCGGCTTCTACGCCTACGAGAACCACACCGACGTCAAGGAGCTTGGTTCCCTCTGCGCCGGCTCGACCGACGACCGCGGCCTGCTCCTCTGCGAGGCCTCGCTCGAGACCGCCGGCCAGGTCGAGCTGATCGCCGAGGCGAAAGACGGCGCCGGCAACCCGGTCGCCGCCGCGGCCAGCGTCTGGATCACGAAGCAGGGAGAGCTCTGGTTCTCGCAGGACAACGACGACCGCATCGACGTGCTGCCCGAGAAGAAGCGCTACGAGCCGGGCGAGACGGCGCGGCTGCAGGTGCGCATGCCGTTCCGCGAAGCGACGGCGCTGGTCGGGGTCGAGCGCGAAGGCGTCATCGCGACGCAGGTTGTGACGCTGCGCGGCGACGACCCGACGGTCGAGCTGAAGATCGAGCCGAGCTGGGGCCCGAACGTCTACGTCAGCGTGCTCGCCTTGCGCGGCCGCATCCGCGAGACGCCGTGGTACTCGTTCTTCACCTGGGGCTGGAAGGAGCCGCTCGCCTGGTGGAGGAGCTTTCGCGGCGACGGCAAGGACTGGCAGGCGCCGACGGCGATGATCGATCTCGCCAAGCCGGCGTTCAAGCTCGGCGTCGCAAAGATCTTGGTCGGGCTCGCCGCGCACGAGTTGCAGGTGACGGTGACGGCCGACAAGCCGCAGTACGCGGTGCGGCAGAAGGCGATGGCGCGCATCAAGGTGACGCAGGGCGGCAAGCCGCTGGCCGGTGCCGACGTTGCCTTCGCCGCGGTCGACGAGGGCTTGCTCGCGCTGCGCGGCAACGACTCATGGAACCTGCTCGAGGCGATGATCCACGAGCGCGCCTGGGGCGTCGAGACGAGCACCGCGCAAAGCGAGATCATCGGCCGCCGCCACTACGGCAGGAAGGCGGTCGCCGCGGGCGGCGGCGGCGGTCGCGGCGCGACGCGCGAGCTGTTCGACACCTTGCTCGTCTGGAAGCCGAGCGTCACGCTCGATGCCAACGGCGAAGCGACTGTCGAGGTGCCCCTCAACGATTCGTTGACCAGCTTCAAGCTCGTTGCCATCGCCGATGCCGAGGTGCAGAAGTTCGGCACCGGCAGCACCAGCATCCGCGTCACGCAGGATCTGCAGGTGCTGGCCGGCTTGCCGCCGCTGGTGCGCGACGGCGACCAGTTTAGCGCCATGCTGACCTTGCGCAACACGACGCAGCGCGAGATGAAGGTCAAGGCGACGCTGCAGGGCACGGCCAATCTTCCTGCGCCGAACGGCGAGATCACGCGCGTGCCGATCGTGCTGCCGCCGCAGGACGTCGTGCTCGCCGCCGGCGCGGCGACGGAAGTGGTCTGGCCGATCAGCGTGCCGGCGGACGCCTTCAGCATCACCTGGGAAGCGGCCGCCGACGAGGCGAACGCGAAGGATCGCCTCAAGGTGACGCAGCTCGTCGCCGCCGCCGTGCCGGTACGCGTGCTGCAGGCGACGCTGGCGCAGCTCGAAGGCACGTTCACGCTGCCGGTCGCCGCGCCGGCCGATGCCTTGCTTGTCGGCGCGCCGCTGACCGGCGCGGCGTCGAGCGCGCCCAAGGTGCGCGGCGGCCTCGTCGTCGCGGTGCAGCCCAAGCTCAGCGGTGCTCTGCCCGGCATGCGCCGCTTCTTCGAGACCTACCCTTTCGTCTGCCTCGAACAGAAGACATCGAAGTCGGTCGGCCTGAAGGACGCGGCGCTCTGGGCCGGCGTCGCCAACGCCTTGCCGACCTACCTCGACGGCGATGGCCTGGCCAGCTACTTTCCGCCGCGCGAAGGCGATGCGTCGCACGGCAGCGACCGGCTCACCGCCTACGTGCTCGCGGCGACGCACGAGGCCGGCTTCGAGCTGCCCGCGCCGGCGCGCGACGCGATGCTCGGCGGGCTCACCGCCTTCGTCGAAGGACGCATCGAGCGCAAGTTCTGGTCGCCGCGCGCCGACCTCGACGTGCGAAAGCTCGCCGCGATCGAGGCGCTCTCGCGCTACGGCCGGGCGCAGCCGAAGATGCTCGGCTCGATCAACCTCGCGCCCAACGTCTGGCCGACGGCGGCGGTGATCGACTGGCTCAACATCCTGAAGCGCATCGACGGCGTGCCCGACCGCGCGAAGCGGCTCGAGGAAGCCAACCAGATCCTGCGCGGCCGCCTCACCTACGGTGGCACGACACTCAAGTTCAGTACCGAGGAAAGCGACTTCTGGTGGTGGCTGATGGACAGCGCCGACGCCAATGCGTCGCGCCTCATCCTCGCCGTGCTGGACGATCCGACCTGGAAGGACGACCTGCCGAAGATGGTCGTCGGCTCGCTCGCCCGGCAGCGTCGCGGCGCCTGGCTTACGACCACCGCCAACCTCTGGGGCTCGCTCGCCCTCGACAAGTTCGCGGCGAAGTTCGAGTCGCAAAAGATTGCCGGCGCCACTGTGGCGGCGATCGAGTTGCCGGCGCCGGGCGTTGCGGCAGCCTCGGCGCGCGTCGCTGACTGGGACACGCAGGCCGCCGGCGGCAAGGCCAGCCTGCCCTGGCCGCCAGGCCCGGGCACGCTCGTCGTCTCGCAACAAGGCAGCGGCAAGCCGTGGCTGACGGTGCAAAGCCTGGCCGCGATTCCGCTGAAGGCGCCGTTGTCGGCCGGCTACACCGTGTCGCGCAGCATCTTTGCCGTCGAGCAAAAGGACAAGTCGCGCTGGTCGCGCGGCGACGTCGTCAAGGTGCACCTCGAGATCGACGCGCAGGCCGACATGACCTGGGTCGTCGTCAGCGATCCGGTGCCCGGCGGCGCGACCATCCTCGGCTCCGGTCTCGGCCGCGACTCGCAGCTGGCGACGCGCACCGAGAAGCAATCGGGGTCGGCCTGGCCGGCTTACGAGGAGCGCAGCTTCGAGGCGTTTCGCAGCTACTACGAGTACCTGCCGCGCGGCAAACACGTCATCGAGTACAGCGTGCGCCTCAACAACCCGGGCCGCTTCGCCCTGCCGCCGACGCGCGTCGAGGCGATGTACGCGCCCGAGAGCTTCGGTGAGACGCCGAACGCGGCGGTCGAGGTCGCGCCGTGAGTCTTCGGCAGCGTTGCCCCTCACCCCCGCCCTCTCCCCGGGGTACCCGGGCGAGGGAGTACGACCCGGTCGCACGCTCGCTGGAGAAGGCCCGAGGCAGCCCGTCCCCCTCTCCAGGTGCGGGAGAGGGCAGGGGTGAGGGTCTTCGCGGCGCTGGCGCTGCTTGTCGCGTGCTCGACAGCGCACGCGCTGCCGAGCTTCGCGGAAGTAAAAGCAGCGCATCGCCCGTCCGACATCACGCTGCTCGACCGCCAGGGCGTGCCGATCCAGACCGTGCGCGTCGACAAGTCGGTGCGGCGCCTCGCCTGGGTGCCGATCGCCGAGATGTCGCCGGCACTGCTCAACGCCATCGTGCTGAGCGAGGACCGGCGCTTCTGGGAGCACAGCGGCATCGACTGGAGCGCGGCTGCGAAGAGCGCCTGGGCCAATCTCTTCAACACGCGCACTCGCGGCGCCTCGACCTTGACGATGCAGCTCGCCGGCCTGATCGACGACGGCCTGGTGCGCCCCGCCGGTGGCCGCAGCATCG
>JANXWR010000218.1 GCA_025351025.1 Burkholderiales bacterium
CGCCGCGACGATGCCGAAGGCCGGCAACCCGCCGGCCAGGCGTGCGATCGCGGCGGTGCTCGGCGTGGTCAACACGATGGGCTCGGTCGGGCAGCCGCCGGCGGTGCTGGGCGGGATGATCGGCTCGGCGCTGGTCGGCACCTTCCTGGGCATCCTGCTGGCCTATGGATTCGTCGAGCCGCTCGGTGGGTTGCTGGAGCAGAAGGTCGAGGACGGCTCGAAGGAGCTGCAGTGCATCAAGACCACCTTGCTCGCGAGCATGCAGGGCTACGCCCCGCAGGTCGCCGTCGAGTTCGGGCGCAAGGTTCTCTACTCGGGTGACCGGCCGACCTTCGCCGAGCTCGAAGGCCATGTGAAGGGCAAGAAATGAGCGGCGATAGCAAAAAGCTCCAGCCCATCATCATCAAGCGGGTCAAGAAGGGCGGCCATGCGCCGCACGGCGGCGCGTGGAAGATCGCCTACGCCGACTTCGTGACCGCGATGATGGCGTTCTTCCTGCTGATGTGGCTGCTCGGCTCCACGACCGAGGGCGACAAGAAGGGCATCGCCGACTTCTTCAACTCGCCGCTGAAGATCTCGATGATCGGCGGCGGCAGCGGTTCGGGCGATTCGTCCAGCGTCATCAAGGGCGGCGGCACCGACCTGTCGCGCACGTCCGGCCAGGTCAAGGCGGGCGACATCGAGGCGCCGCGCAAGAGCGTGCAGCTCAAGGCCCTGAAGGCCGACCAGCGACGGGCCGAGATCGCGCGCCTGGAGTCGCTGAAGAAGAAGGTCGAGGACGTGATCGCGGCGAACCCGAAGCTGGCGGCGCTGAAGTCGCAGATCCGCCTGGAGATGACGCGCGACGGCCTGCGCATCCAGATCGTCGACGAACAGAACCGGCCGATGTTCGACAGCGGCAGCGCGGTCGTCAAATCCTACATGCGCGACCTGCTGCGCGAGATCGGCGCGGTGCTGGCCGAGGTGCCGAACCGGCTCACGCTGGAGGGGCACACCGATGCCCAGGCCTTCGGCTCGGGCGAGCGCGGCTACAGCAACTGGGAGCTGTCGAGCGACCGGGCGAATGCCTCGCGGCGCGAACTCGGCGCCGGCGGGCTGCCCGAGGACCGGGTGCTGCTGGTGCAGGGCCTGGCGTCGAGCGTGCCCTTCGATGCGAGCGATCCGAACAACCCGGTGAACCGGCGCATCAGCATCATCGTGATGAACCGCGATGCCGAGGATCGCCTGCTGCGCCTGAAGACCGACGACGACGAGCCGGCCGCCGAGACGATCAAGGAAGCGATCGCGCCGCCGCCCTCAATTCCGGCCCCCATCACCCGATAAGAACCCCGTGCCCGGCCCGGCACTGGAGTGACACGCGAGGATCGCCATGAGCAACCCCACCGACATGAAGTTTCTGATCGTCGACGACTTTTCGACCATGCGCCGCATCGTGCGCGGCCTGCTGAAGGAGATCGGCTACCACAACGCCGAAGAGGCCGAGGACGGCTCGGTCGCGCTGAACATGCTGAAGAACGCGAAGTTCGATTTCGTCGTCAGCGACATCAACATGCCGGTGATGAACGGCTTCGAGCTGCTCAGCGCCGTCAAGGCCGACGACAGCCTGAAGCACCTGCCGGTGCTGATGGTCACCGCCGAGGCGCGCAAGGAAGACATCGTGCGCGCCGCGAAGGACGGCGCCGCCGGCTACATCGTAAAGCCTTTCACCAAGGCCACGCTGGAAGAGAAGGTGCAGAAGATCATGCAGAAGCTGGCCGCCACGGCGTGAGCGCCCTTCTCGTACCGATCACCGCGGAGTACAAGAACATGAAGATGGACGACCTGGCGACGCTCGCCCCGCAGATGGCCCCGGGCGCCTCGCCCGAGGTGTTTCAACAGCTCGGCCTGATCACGCGCCAGCTTCACGACACGCTGAGCCAGCTCGGCGTGATGCCGCGCCTGCAGGAGGCCGCCAACGGCCTGCCCGACGCGCGCAGCCGCCTGTCCTACATCGCGAAGAAGACCGGCGACGCCGCCAACAGGGTGCTCAACTCGGTCGATCTGGCCAAGGAGGAGCACCAGCGCATCAGCGCCGAGACGCGCCGCATCGCCGAGGCCATCATCCGCGACCCGGTGAAGGCGGTCGCGACCGGCGCGGTGCTGAACTTCGCCGGCGACGTCGAGGCCGCGACCGATCGCATCGACCGGCACCTGACCGACATCATGATGGCGCAGGACTTCCACGACCTGACCGGCCAGGTGGTCGCGAAGGTCGTCGCGCTCGCCAGCGACCTCGAGGACAGCCTGGTCAAGCTGCTGGTGCAGGCCGCACCGCTGGAGCAGGTGCAGCGCGTCGAGTCGGCGATCCTGAACGGCCCCGTCGTGAACCCGGAAGGGCGCACCGACGTCGTCGCCGATCAGGGCGAAGTCGATGATCTGCTGGCCAGCCTCGGCTTCTGAGCGCCCCAAGGACACCGCCTTGCGGCGCCCGCCCCCCGCGGGGATCAAGCAAAGTGGCAAAGCCACATTCTGCATCGTGGCCCGCACCACTGCAGCACTCGCTCATGGGCATCCCGGAGATCACGGCGCTCGCGAAGGCCGGCGCTCTCC
>JANXWR010000146.1 GCA_025351025.1 Burkholderiales bacterium
GATCGGCGCCGGCACCGATGTCGCGATGGAAAGCGCCGATGTCGTGCTGATGAAGAGCGACCCGTACGACATCGTCGGGGCGATCGAACTGTCGCGCGCGACTCTTCGCAAGATGCATCAGAACCTGTGGTGGGCGGTGGGCTACAACACGGTCGCTTTCCCCCTGGCTGCGGGCGTATTGTTTCCCTTCGTGCTGAGTCCGGAGGTCGCTGCGCTGTCGATGTCCGGGAGCACCCTCGTGGTGGCGATCAACGCGCTTCTGCTCAAGCGCACGAAGCTGGCCGGCATCCGCCGGCCCGGCGAGTCAGCCATACCCGAGGCGCCAGACGGCGCAACCACCGCTGCACCCGCCAAGCCGCCGCCGATGCCCGCGAAGGCCCAGCAGCAAGCGCCGACGTAGATCGCTCACGGATACGCGGAGGAATCAATGGCTGTGGAATTCGACATGAAGCGGGTCACATCGCCGATCCTGCTTCATATGCTCCGCGGGGAACTGCGATCCCCGAGGATGTTTCTCCTGCTGCGCAAGCTCACGGTGGGTCGATTCAAGAAGACGATCGACGCGCGATTCCCTCATGAACTGATCGATCTGGCCGCATTGCCGCTCTGGGTCTACATCGGCCTCAAAGAAAAGATCGGCCAACGCAGGGCATTCGAGATCATGCGCGTCGCCTTGTTGACCGGCGGCACGGCTGTGCAGAACCTGCAGTTCGATACCGTTCACAAGGAGCGGACGTTTCTCAACTTCGCGGATCTGGAGATAGAGAACAACCGCGGTGGCCTGGTCCGCTGGAACACGATGCAGATCGTGGAACGAACGGCGCGGCGTTTCGAGATCCGAATTACTCGCTGCATGTTCCACGAGCTGGCGACCTCGCTCGGCCTTCCCGAGTTGACGCCCGTCGTCTGCCAGATCGACAACGCGATGTTCAGTTCCTACCTACCGGACGAGATGACGTTCGATCGTGGCGGCATCGGACGCCGGATCGCCGATGGCAAGCGCGAATGCAACTTCGTCTGGGAATTGCGCCAGGCGGCTTGACCCCCTCCCGCGAACCGCCATGTCCGACAGATCGTTTCCTCGTCACGATGAAAGTACCGCTCAGGTACGTGCACCGATCGACGAGGTCTTCGCCTATCTGGACGATCCAGTGGCCTTGTCCGCGCACATGGGCAAGTCATCGATGATGATGATGGGCTCGAAGATGTCGACGGCGGTCGACGCCGGCGGCGGACGCGTGATCGGATCGAAGATTCGCATGCGTGGGAGCGTGATGGGCATTCCCGTTTCGCTCGAGGAAGTGGTCATTGAGCGACAGCCTGCCCGAAGAAAGCTCTGGGAGACCGTCGGAATCCCGCAGCTCCTGGTCCTGGCGCACTACCGCATGGGCTTCGAGCTCACGCCCAGGGGCGATTCATCGCTGGTGCGTGTTTTCATCGACTACAGCTTGCCGACGACCGCGCCGGAATCGTGGCTTGGCGGCTTGCTCGGTGGCATGTACGCACGTTGGTGCACGAAACGGATGGCTGAAGGCGCCGCCCGGCACTTCGCCTCCAAAGCGGCCGAACACTCATGACCGCGCCAGGGCTCTGCCCGCGTTCAGTTGCTCGGGCCACGACATTTCCGGTCGGCTACTACAGCCTCCATCCGGACCCGAGCATGAACTTCCAGATGAACCGCTGGTTCGGATGGGTGGGCGAGCCCGACATGTTGGCGGAGATGCGGATGATCGCTCCACGCATCGTGACCTACGGCGATTGGACGCGGGAGTTCGTTGCGCTTGCAGAGCTTGCCGCTGAGCAAGGTCGCGTCCTCAAGGCGGGGTTCTATTGGCGGTCCGCGGACTTCTTCATGCGGGCCGACGATCCGGAGCGAAAGCACGCTCGCAAACGATTCCTCGAGGCAATGCGGTCGGCGTATGAAACTGAACTGGGCGAGCGCCACGCCGTGCCCTATGCAGTCGGTAACCTGCGCGGATTCCTTCCCGCGTACCGATTCAAACCGTTGCGCGCCAAGTGCACGATCGTCTTCTTCGGTGGCTTCGACAGCTATGTCGAGGAATTGACTTCCGCATTCGTCGTTCTTCGCGACGCGGGCTACGACGTCATCGCTTTTGACGGCCCCGGCCAGGGAGGCGCGCTCGACGAAACAGGTTTGCCGATGACCGGCGAGTGGCACAAGCCCGTAGGCGCAGTCCTCGACCATTTCGAAGTCGAGGGGGTGGCACTGGTGGGCCTATCGCTCGGAGGCTGTCTCGCCCTGCGTGCCGCGGCCTTGGAACCTCGGGTGGCACGTGTGGTTGCCTACGATGTTCTGACCAACTTTTTCGACGCCACCCTTCGACAAACCAGACCGCAGTTGCGCGGACTGCTGAAGGTTCTGCTGAGACTTCGGGCGGCCAGGATCGTGAATTGGATGGTCGCAAACGTCGCCCGAAAAAGCCCGGTCGTGGATTGGGGCATCCAACAAGGAATGCATGTGACCGGTACGACATCGGCGTTCGACTTCCTGCAAAGGACCAGGCAATTCCAGACGGCAGATGTCTCCACGTCGATTCGGCAGGATGTTCTCCTGATGGCTGGCGACGAAGACCACTACGTTCCGATCGAGCAGTGGAACGACCAGATTCGAATGCTCACGAACGCGCGCTCGATCACCGCACGAATGTTTACGCGGAGCGAATGCGCGCAGAACCACTGCCAGGTCGGTAACTACGGCCTGGCCCTCAGGACGATCGTCGACTGGCTCGACAGGTCGCTATTCGAGATCGCGGGTGTTTCGTGTCCGGGCGTCGAGCGCACGCATTTCCCGCAGGACGGTACGCCGTCGCCCGCGCAGGTTTTCGCACGGGCCTGCCAGAGCAGTAGCTGAATGACGCGATTCAAGCCATTTTCAGCAACTGCCCTGGCAGGGGGCGGCGGCATTCTGCTTTGCCTCGGGCTGTACTTTGCTTTTCTGCGCCCCCCTCTTCTCCCGGAAGACCTGCGCTCCATGGGAGCCTCGTCGGCATTGATCCAGGCAACCGTTCCTGGGCTGCTGGTCTGGCTGCAACGAGTGTTTCGGGTCATGGGCGGCTTCATGTTCGCGGCGGGCGTCTTGACTGTCTATGTCGCGACCACGGGCTTCCGGGAGAAGAGGGGGGCGCAGAAAAGCAAAGTACAGCCCGAGGCAAAGCAGAATGCCGCCGCCCCCTGCCAGGGCAGTTGC
>JANXWR010000147.1 GCA_025351025.1 Burkholderiales bacterium
GACCGACTATTCGCCCTCGGAGCAGGTGCTCGGCCTGCAGCGGGCGCTGCTTGCGGTCCTGATGAGCGACACGGTGGCGACGCGCCTGCTCGAAAGCAGCGAGAAGTCGCCGGCCGGCACGGCCCGCGCCCTGCGCATGCCCGAGCTCTACAGCCGGCTGACGCAGGCGGTGTGGAGCGAGCTCGACGGCCGCGGCGACATCGCACCGCTGCGACGCGAGGTGCAGCGCGACCAGGTCAACCGCATCGCGGCGATGCTGCTGCGCCCGGGCGCCTCGACCCGCGCCGACACGCGCAGCATCGTCCGCGTCCAGGCCAAGGCGCTGCTCGAGCGGATCCGCGTCGCCAGCCGTCGCGACGGCCTGAGCGAAGAGGCCCGCGCCCACCTGGCCGACAGCGCCGACACGCTCGAGCAGGCGATCGGCGCCAGGCTGCAGCGCACCGGCGCGTGAGGCCGATGACATCCTGAGCAGAGCGAAGGATCGCGGCGTCGCGTCGAGATCCTTCACTGCGTTCAGGATGACATGTCCGGCTCGGCCGCAACTCGCAGCGTGCTTCCGGTGCTTCGTCGCACCGTCGTCCGATGGGTGGCGTGGCCGGCTATCGTTCGGCGCATGAACCCGGCAAGCACCGCGAACCCGACGCTACGTCCCGCTTGGCGGGCGATCGTCGACTGCCTGACCTGGAAGCGCGCCGCCATCGCTGCCCTCTTGGCGATGACCGCGGCGGCGGTGCTGAACCCGGTGTTCTCGGTGCCCTTCGGCGTGCTGCTCGGCCGCATGGTCTTCATCGCCGCGCTGCTGCTGCTCGTCTTCGGCGCCGCCGCCACCTGGCACCCGAGTCGCCTGCCGTCCTGGCTGGCGCAGGTGCTCGCCGTCGCCCTCGCCGCGCCGGTCGCCACGCTGCTCGCCTACCTGCCGAGCGTCGGCGGCGACCTCCGGGAAATGCTCGCGCACGAGGGGCGGCTCTGGGGCTTCATCTACATCACCGGCACGGTGCTGGTGATCGCGCCGCTGGTCGCGCTCGGCGCGCTCTACCGCGAGCGCGATGCGCAGGCCCGCTCGGCGCAGCTCGCCTTCGCGCTCGAGCGAAGCACACTCGAAAGAGAGGCCCTCGACGCGCGCCTCAAGCTGCTGCAGGCGCAGATCGAGCCGCACTTTCTCTTCAACACGCTGGCCAACGTGCAGGCGCTCGTCGAATCGGGCTCGGCGCAGGCCGCGCCGGTGCTGAAGAGCCTGATCTCCTATTTGCGCGCGGCGATGCCGCGGTTGCACGGAGGCGCGCCGACCCTCGCCAACGAGATCACTCTGGTGCGCGCCTATCTCGAGCTGATGCGCATGCGCATGCCGGACCGGCTCGACTTCTCGATCGACGTTGCCGACGACATCGCCGGCCGCGAGTTCCTGCCGATGAGCGTGCTGACCCTGGTCGAGAACGCGGTCCGCCACGGCATCGATCCGGGCGAGCACGGCGGCCGCATCGATGTCAGCGCGCGCCGCGAGGCGGGCGGCGAGGCGATCCGCGTCGTCGTCGCCGATACCGGGGCCGGCATGAGCGAGTCGGCGATTCCGGGCACTGGCTTGGCCAATCTGGAGAGCCGGCTGCGCGGCCGCTTCGGCAGCGCCGCCCGGCTCGAGCTGCACGAGGCCGTGCCGCACGGACTGAGCGCCGAGATCGTCGTCCCGGCGAATCCGCTTTCGTCGGAAAGCGCGGCGCCATGAGCGCGCCGGGCCGCCCCAAGGGGCGAATACCGGAGTGCGAAGCACGAAGGTACCCCAGTGAGCGCGCATGGCCGCTCCAAAGCGCTCATCCCGGAGCGCGCAGCTCGAAGGGTAGTCCAGTGAGCACCCCGACCGCGCTCATCGCCGACGACGAGCCGCTGCTGCGCGAGCGGCTGCGCGCGCACCTGGCGCGGCTCTGGCCCGAGCTCGTGGTCGTTGCCGAAGCGAGAAACGGCCGCGAGGCGATCGAGTTCTTCGAAACGCATCTTCCGCAAGTCGCCTTTCTCGACGTGCTCGTGCGCGGTGACGAAGACGATCTCGGCACGGCGC
>JANXWR010000164.1 GCA_025351025.1 Burkholderiales bacterium
GCGCGCGGTCCAGTCCTTCAACAGCGATTGCATCGGTGCGCGCGATCACCAGCGTGTCGGCACTGGCGCGCGCATCGAGCGCGGCCCTGAGCTTGCCCTGCATCTCGGCCACGGGCACCAGCGCCTTGCCTTCGAGGTGGCCACAGCGCTTGGGGAAGGTCTGGTCTTCGAGCTGGATCATCGCGGCCCCCGCGCGCTCGAATCCGCGCACGGTTCTCTGCACGTTCAAGGCGTTGCCGAAGCCGGTGTCGGCATCCACGATCACCGGCACGCGCACGCGCTCGGTGATGCGCGCGAGCGTGTCGGCCACCTCGCTGTAAGTCGTCAGGCCGATGTCGGCGCGGCCCAGCCGGGTATAGGCGATGGACGCCCCCGACAGGTATAGCGCCTCGAACCCGGCCTGTTCGGCGATCAGCGCCGATAGCGCGTCATAGATGCCCGGGGCGAGAAGCACGCGTGGCTCCGCCAATCGTTGCTTGAGCGTCATGTGTCGCCTCCGATTTGCGCTGCCGCGGTGCGCGCCGCAATGTAGCCACCGGCCACCGCACTGAGGAGCCCGTTGCCCGACAGGTAGCCCCAGACCGCGTTGCCCGAGACGCCGCGCGCTGCGCCGCCTGCGGCGAGTAGGTCGGGGAAGGGCGTGCCGTCGTCACGCAACACGCGGCACTGTGCGTCGATGTCCAGGCCGCCCTGGGTGTGGAACAGCGCACCTGTGACCTTGACCGCGCCATACGGTGCCCTCAGGCGGGTCTCGGCGAGCGTGGCGGCGAGCGTCACGGCGTCGCAGCCGATCAGCGCAGCCAGCGCCTGCGCGTCGACCGCGTGTCGAACCGCACCGGCCGCTTCGGCTGCGAGGAAGTCCGGAAAGGTGCGGGCGAGCGTAAGCAGCCGCGGGTCGAGCAGGTTCCACGCGACACCCCCCGGCTGCGCGAGAACGCGCACCGAAGCTTCCGAGTAGCCCTCGGTATCGTCGTGGAAGCGCCGGCCCTCGGCATTGACCTGCACGCCGCCTTCCATCATCGGCGCCCAGGAGATCAGTGCGCCCTGCGGCATTGCCCAGGAGCCGTGGCCCTGGTAGCCGCCCAGGTCGGCCAGCCGCGCGCCCAGTTGCCGGCCCCAGGCGATCGCGCTGCCATCGTTGCCCACATGTCCGGCGTAGAGGGCGTCACGCATCTCCGGGAGCAGCTCGCGCACCATCGCCCGGTTTCCGCGAAGCCGTTGCAGCCCAGCAGCAACGCGCGGCAGGCCAGACGCTCCACCGCGCCATCCGGGCGCCGATAGCCGACGCCGATGACGCGATCCGTGTCGTCTCGCCAAAGCTCGAACACCCGCGCGTCGGTCATCAGCATCGCGCCGGCGCGCACGGCGGCCGCGTCGAGTGCCGCCACGAGCGCGGCGCCGGTGCGCTGCGGCAGGGTGTGCATGCGCAGAACGCCGTGGCCCGGGTACAGGAAGCCGCCCAACAGCTCGAACGACAGGCCGTGGCGGGATTTCAGCGCGTCCATCGCCGGCGCGATGGCGCCGGTGTAGGCCGCCACCAAGTGCGGCGCGGCGGTGCCGTGGGCCTTGGCCTGGATGTCCTGCGCGAAGAGGTCTGCGCTGTCGTTCGTCACTCCCGATTCGCGCTGCACGCGCGTCCCTGCCGCCGGGATGAAGCCGGAGGACAACGCCGTCGAGCCTTGCGCGCGCGCGTCGCGCTCCAGCAGCACGCAAGCGATGCCGGCATCGCGCAGCATCAGGGCAGCCGTCAGCCCGCACGCGCCCGCACCGACGATGGCCACCGGCACCTTGGGCGTGCCAACCGGCATCTGCCGGGCGCTGACGACGGTCGCAGTCACGGCGCCCGGTTCACGACGTCGGACGGTGCAGGTACTGGCCGCGCGGCTTGCCGATCACCTGGCCGTCTTCGAAGATCTTCATGCCGCGCAGGAACGTGGCATCGACCCGCGCCGACATCTCCAGCCCCTCGAAGGGCGTGTAGCCCTGGGTCGACGGAGAGTCCTTGGCGGCGATGGTCCAGGTGCGCGCGGGATCGACGAGCGCGATGTCGGCGTCGAAGCCTTCGGCGATGTCGCCCTTGCGGTTCAAGCCGAAGCGCTGCGCCGGGTTCCAGCTCGTCACGCGAGCCATGTGGT
>JANXWR010000182.1 GCA_025351025.1 Burkholderiales bacterium
GCCGGCTTCGAGTGCGGCATCAAGCTGAAGAACTACAACGACATCAAGGAAGGCGACCAGCTCGAGTTCTTCGAGGTGAAGGAAGTGGCTCGAACCTTGTAGAGCGGACTGGCCTCATCCCCAAACCCCGCCCTCCAAAAGACGGCGGGGTTTGTTCTTTGAGGGCTGCCGGAGACACACACGATGCGACACAAACGATCGATTCCCAACCGCGGCTTCCGCGTCGCCGACCAGATCCAGCGCGACGTCGCCGAGCTGATCCGCGACCTGAAGGATCCGCGCATCGGCATGGTGACGATCCACGCCGTGGAGGTCACGCCCGACTACGCGCACGCGACGATCTTCTTCTCGGTGCTGGTCGGCGACGCGGCCGACTGCGAGCTGGCCCTGAACGAGGCCGCCGGCTACATCCGCAACGGCCTCTTCAAGCGCCTGCAGATCCACACCGTGCCGACGCTGCACTTCAAGTTCGACCGCACCACCGAACGTGCCGCCGAGCTCACCGCCCTGATCGCGCAAGCCAACGCGACGCGGGCCAGGGAAGACTGAGACCGTGAACGCGCCGCGCCCGCGCGTCGTGCGCCGTGCCGTGCACGGCGTGCTGCTGCTCGACAAAGCCCTGGGCGTGTCCAGCAACGCGGCGCTGCAGCAGGCGAAGCGCCTCTATCGTGCCGAAAAAGCCGGCCACACCGGCACCCTCGACCCGCTGGCGACCGGCCTCTTGCCGCTCTGCTTCGGCGCCGCCACCAAGTTCGCACAAGTCAGCCTCGACGCCGACAAGCGCTACCTGGCGACGTTACAGCTCGGCGTGACTACGACGACCGGAGATGGCGAAGGCGAGGTTGTGCAAACGCGCGACGTGAACGTGACGCGGGCCGACGTCGAGGCTGCCTGCGCACGTTTCGTCGGTGTCATCCGCCAGCTGCCGCCGATGCACTCGGCGCTCAAGCACGAGGGCAAGCCGCTCTACGACTATGCCCGCGCCGGCGTCGAGATCGAGCGCGAGCCGCGGGCGATCACGATCCATGCGATCGGCATCGTCGAAGGCGAGGGCGATCGCTGGGTGCTCGACGTCTGGTGCAGCAAAGGCACCTACGTGCGCACGCTGGCCGAGGACATCGGCGAAGCGCTCGGCTGCGGCGCGCACCTGGCCGGGCTGCGCCGCACCGGCAGCGGCCGGCTGGATGTCGGGGCGGCGTTGCCGATCGAACGCCTCGAGGCCTTCTCGGCCGGCGAGCTCGATGCCCTGCTGTTGCCCGCCGACGCGCTGGTCGCCGACTGGCCGAAGGTCGTCCTCACGAACGAAGACGCCGGCCGCTTTCTCGCTGGCGTGCGGCGCCGCCTGGCCCTTGCCGACGCGCCGCGCGTTCGCGTCTACGGACCCGGCGGCGCCTTCCTCGGCACCGGCCACGTGGCGGCCGGCGAGCTGATCGCGACCCGCCTGCTCAGTCCCGCCGAAGTGGCCGCCGCATCGGCCGTGCCGCTGGCGCCCGCTCCCCGAATCGAAGAATCCGAAAGCCTGCTGTCATGACCCGCCAGATCAGAAACATCGCCATCATCGCCCACGTCGACCATGGCAAGACGACGCTGGTCGATCAGCTGCTGCGCCAGAGCGGCACCTTCCGCGCCCACGAGAAAGTCACCGAACGGGTGATGGACTCGAACGACCTCGAGAAGGAGCGCGGCATCACGATCCTCGCCAAGAACTGCGCCGTCGAATGGAAAGGCACGCACGTCAACATCGTCGACACGCCCGGCCACGCCGACTTCGGCGGCGAGGTCGAGCGCGTGCTGTCGATGGTCGACAGCGTGCTGCTGCTCATCGACGCCGTCGAAGGGCCGATGCCGCAGACCCGCTTCGTCACCCGCAAGGCGCTGGCCCTCGGGCTGAAGCCGATCGTCGTCGTCAACAAGGTCGACCGTCCCGGCGCGCGCGAGGACTACGCCGTCAACGCCACCTTCGACCTGTTCGACAAGCTGGGCGCCAGCGAGGCTCAGCTCGACTTTCCGGTCATCTACGCCTCGGGGCTGAACGGCTGGGCGACCCTGAAGAAGGGCGAGATCGGCACCGACCTGGCGCCGCTTTTCGACGCCATCCTCGAGCACGTCCCCGCGCACGAAGGCGCACCCGGCGACCCCCTGCAGCTGCAGATCTGCTCGCTCGACTACTCGACCTACGTTGGCCGGATCGGCATCGGCCGGATCAACCAGGGCACGCTGAAGCCGATGCAAGACGTGGCCATGTATTCCGGCCCGGACTCGGCGCCGATCAAGGCGCGCGTCAACCAGGTGCTCAAGTTCGAGGGCCTCGAGCGCCAGCAGGCCACCGAGGCCGGGCCGGGCGATATCGTGCTCATCAACGGCATCGAGGGCATCGGCATCGGCGTGACGCTGACCGACCTGGAAAACCCGCTGCCGCTGCCGATGCTGAAGGTCGACGAGCCGACACTGACCATGAACTTCTGCGTCAACAACTCGCCGCTTGCCGGCCGCGAAGGCAAGTTCGTGACGAGCCGGCAGATCCGGGATCGCCTCGACCGCGAGCTGCAGTCGAACGTCGCGCTCAAGGTTCGAGACACCGACGAGGACGGCATCTTCGAGGTCTCGGGCCGCGGCGAATTGCACCTGACCATCCTGCTCGAGAACATGCGCCGCGAAGGCTACGAGCTCGCCGTCTCGAAGCCGCGCGTCGTCTATCACGACGAGGGTGGCGAGCGGCTCGAGCCGATCGAGTTCGTGACTGCCGACGTCGAGGACCAGCACCAGGGCGCGGTCATGCAGGCGCTCGGCGAGCGTCGTGCCGACCTGGTCAACATGGAATCCGACGGAAGAGGGCGGGTCCGCCTCGACTACAAGATCCCGGCACGCGGACTTATCGGCTTTCAGAACGAGTTTCTCAACCTGACCCGCGGCACCGGCCTCATCAGCAACATCTTCGACAGCTACGAGCCCTACAAGGGCGAGATCGAGGGACGCAAGAACGGCGTGCTGATCAGCCAGGACGACGGCGAGGCGGTTACCTATTCGCTCGGCAAGCTCGACGACCGCGGCCGCATGTTCGTGAAGGCCGGCGACCCGCTCTACGAGGGCATGATCATCGGCATCCACAGCCGCGACAACGACATCGTCGTCAACGCGGTGCGCGGCAAGCAGCTCACCAACTTTCGCGTCTCCGGCAAGGAAGACGCGATCAAGATCACGCCGCCGATCCAGCTCACGCTCGAATACGCGGTCGAGTTCATCGCCGACGACGAGCTGGTCGAGATCACGCCCAAGTCGATCCGCATCCGCAAGCGCCACCTGAAAGAGCACGAGCGCAAGAAGGCGGCGCGCGACAACTGAAGCGGCTCAAGACCGCATCGGCCGCGTCCAGGTGCTCCAGGCAATGAGTGCAAGCAACGCCACCTGCAACGGCAGGCGCAGCACCAGCGCCCAGTAGGGAACCGGAAACAGCTCGGGCTGCTGCAGCATGTAGATGTGCGCCGGGGTGACGGCGATCGTCAGCAGGAACAATCCGATGCCGGCCCATCGACGCGTCGGTGCCCAGAGCAGGCCGGCAGCGCCGAGCAGTTCGAATACACCGCTCACCAGCACTGCGGCGCGTGGCCACAAGATGTACGGCGGCACGATCCGCATTTCCATCTCGGTCGCCGCAAAGTGAGCGATGCCGCCGATCAAGAACCACAGAAAGACGAAGGCGAGGCCGATCAGCTTGCCACGTGTCATGACATCGAGACGGCTACTTGCCGCCCTTGTCGGTGTATTCCTTCTGCTTGGCCGCGCGCGCGGTGGTCTTCTCCTTGAGCTGCGTAGCCAGTTCCTTGATCTTCGTGTCCAGGTCGGCGATTTCCTTCTTCAACGCTGCCAGGACGACCGGATCCGGATGCACCTTGTCGAAGACCTTCAGTTCGTCGGCGGTGACGAGACCGGTGTTGAAGCTGTTGAGCGCGGCCAGCGTCGCACGCCACTTCTTGACGTCCTTGCCGGAAGTGATGTCGACCGACCACGGAGTGCTTACCTTCGTGCCCGCGACGCGCGCCTCGATCGACAGCGAGGTCAGGTCCTTGACCACCGCGACCATCGTGACCGGCTTCTTCACCTTGGTCATTTCGGCGACGATCTTGTCGGGCTCGATCGTGCTCGGCGGCGGGTTGCTCAGGGACAGGCCGCGGCCGAATTTCAGAACGACTTGCCAGGCGGTGTCCACCCGGCTGTCTTTCGGCACCTTTGCCAGGTTCGCGGTCGAGATTTCGTGCTCTCTGGTAGCCATTCTGAATTTGCCCCTCGAATTGCTGCGAAGGGGGCGATCATCCGCTGAAGTATCTTGGTGCGGCTTGCGGTGAACGCTTTTCGGAGGAGGACTACGTTGCCCGGTGCCAACGTCCCTTATCTGCTCTCAGTTAACATAATATACATTAGAACCGCTATAGGGATGAATGAAGGGCGCGGCGCACCAGGACGCCGCTCGCAAACCCGTCTGGCATCGCGCCACGCACTACCTTAGCATCGACAACTTCGCCAATGCGTCGAGACAGTGCGCCGGCCGACCGGTTGCCGAGCGTGCGGAAAGGGATCTTGCAGGCTACCGATATCGGTCATCCCGACTACTTCCACAAAGTCGTCGACTGCCAGTGGGCTTGTCCCGCCCACACTCCCGTC
>JANXWR010000186.1 GCA_025351025.1 Burkholderiales bacterium
TCCATGCGACGAGCAGGGTCGAGTCGAGCTCGACGCCCTCAGTGACCGGGCGCGCGAGAACTATCTCTATGCACGTGCCGTTGTCGGCATGGAATACGCGTATCCCAGGGTCTGCCCTGCTTCCCTGGGCGCCAACCGCAAATGACTGCGATCGCCGGCTGCGCGGCCCCATGAGCCACGGCCCCGGCCGGAGGTGAGAATGAGGCGCCACCGCCGGTAGGAAGGCGCCGACCGAAAAAGTCGGCGGGGCCGGTCCCTTCACCGAGAAAACGCCGATCGGCCGCCTCCCTCAATCAGATGTCGATGACGCCCACGAGTCTTGACGCCGGATCGCCTCACGATGGCCTCGGCAGCGAGCGCGAGCCGGTGGCCACCGCGCTGCACGAGAGCGAGGCGCGCTACCGCATGGCTCTGATCGCAGGGCGCATGGGCTCCTGGGAGACCGACCTCGTCGCCCGAACGCGAACCTGGTCGAGGGAGGGCATGGATCTGTTCGGTCTCGACCTGCCAGAGGGCCGCGGACAGGTGGGTGGCGAAGCCGACGAGTACGAGAAGGCGCTGCATCCCGAGGATCGCCACCTGGTGCAGCGCTTCCACACGCTCGCCGATCAGCAGGACTCGTTCCTCGCCGAGTACCGCATCGTCCGCGCCGACGGCGCCGTGCTCTGGCTCTCGGGGCGCGGCCTGGTGGTGTCACGCGGCCGCGATGGCACGGCGCGGCGCCTCGTCAGCATCATGGCCGACGTGAGCGAGCGCCGCCAGGCCGAGGAAGTGCTGCGCATCGAGCGCGAGCGCCTGGCGCTGGCGCTCAAGGCCGGGCAGATGGGCGTCTACGACTTCAACGTCGTCGACGATCTGCTCTGGTGGTCGCCACAGACCTACGGCCTGTTCGGCGTGGCGCCGGAAAGCTTCGTGCCGACCCGAGAAACGGTCATCGCGCTGCTCCACCCCGACGACCGCGACACCTTCCTGCTGCGCCGCGCCGAAGCGATCGCCGAGCGCCGCGTCTTCCAGCTCGAGTTCCGCATCGTTCGCGGCGACGGCAGGCTGGCCTGGATCAACCACCGCGGCCAGACCGAGTACGACGCCGAAGGCCGCCCGGTGCGCCACTTCGGCATCGCCCTCGACATCACCGAGCGCAAGCACGCCGAGCAGGCGCTGCGCGACGCCGACCGGAAGAAGGACACCTTCATCGCCACGCTCGCGCACGAGCTGCGCAACCCGCTGGCGCCGATCAAGAACGCCGTCGGCGTGCTGCGCCAGGGTGGCCCGGTCGACGCGCAGGTACTCGCCTGGTGCCGCGACGTCATCGACCGCCAGGTCGGGCAGATGACTCGCCTGCTCGAGGACCTGCTCGATGTGTCGCGCATGACGCGCGGCCAGTTCGCCCTGCGCCGCGAGCAGCTTTCGCTGGCGATGGTGATCGAGCAGGCGATCGAGATCGCCCAGCCGCTCGTCGACGCCGCCGGCCACACGCTCGAGCTCGCCCTGCCGGCGCAGCCGATCGTGATCGAAGGCGATCTGACGCGGCTGGCCCAGGTCTTTTCCAACCTCCTCATCAACGCCGCCAAGTTCACCGAGCCGCAAGGCCGCATCACCTTGGCCGTCGCGCTGCAGGGCGAGGAGGCCGTCGTCAGCGTCAGTGACAATGGCATCGGCATCGCCGCCGAGCAGATACCGCACATCTTCGAGATGTTCGGCCAGGCGCAATCGGCCGCCGACGGTACGCAGAGCGGGCTCGGCATCGGCCTGTCGCTGGCGCGCGGCTTCGTCGAGATGCATGGCGGCCGCATCAGCGTGCGCAGCGACGGCATCGGCCAGGGCAGCATCTTCGTCGTCCGGCTGCCGGTGGCGCAGAGCGCGGCCACGGCCGAGGCCACTGTGCCTGCCGACACGACGGCCGGGACTGCCACGCCGACCTCCGGCAAGCGCCGCGTTCTCATCGCCGACGACCTTCGCGACAGTGCCGACAGCCTGGCGCTGCTGCTCGAAGCGATGGGCCACGAGGTGCATGTCGCCTACGACGGCGCCGAAGCGCTGCAGGCGATCGAAACGCTGCGCCCCGAGGTCGCCCTGCTCGACCTCGGCATGCCCAAGCTGAGCGGCTACGAGGTCTGCCGCCGCATCCGCGGCCTGCCCTGGGGCGGCGGCCTGACGATGATCGCGCAGTCCGGCTGGGGCCAGGAGGACGACCGTCGCCGTACGCGCGACGCGGGCTTCGACCACCACATCGTCAAGCCGATCGATCCGGTCGCGCTCGACGCCTTGCTGCGCTCGCTCGCGATGGTCGGGTAGGCCGGCTGCATCGCGCGCAGGTCGTCAGGCTTCAGAACGATTCAGCGCCGCTTCAGGCGGCCTAAGGACTGAAAGAGGGTCACCGGGGAACACTGTCTTCACCCCGAAACGCATCTCCGGATGCACCCTCTGAAGGAGCCCGACATGAACACCACGACCCGCACCACCCGATTCGTCGCCGCCATCGCCGCCGCCGCCGTCACCTTCACCCTGCTGCAGTCGGTCTTCACGCTGTTCGCCTCGGCGCCGGCGACGCAGCTGGCCAAGGCGCAGTCGGCGGCGGTGACCATCGTCGCCGCGCGCTGAGGCGGACGCAGCGCCGCCTCGGCGGCGTGCCGGACTAGCGGCGCCGCAGCGCGCGCAGCCGGCCGACCACGCCGCTCGGGAAGTAGTAGACCGAGAGCACGAACAGGATGCCGAGCCAGAGCAGCCAGCGGTCGGGCGAGACGATCTGCGACAGCACCGGAACGTCCTGCACCGCGGTGGCGCCGAGCTTCATCAGGTCCTGCAGGTAGTTCTGGGCCAGCACCAGCAGCACGCTGCCGATCACCGCGCCGTAGATCGTGCCCATGCCGCCGATGACGACGATGAGCAGCACGTCGAGCATGATCTCGAACGAGAGCGTCGTGTCCGGGCCGTTGTAGCGCAGCCAGATTGCCAGCAGCACGCCTGCGAGCGTCGCGAACAGGGCCGAGACGACGCTGGCGATGGTGCGGTAGACGACGGTGCGGTAGCCGATCGCCTCGGCGCGAAAGTCGTTCTCGCGGATCGCCTGCAGCACACGGCCGAACGGTGAGTTGACGATGCGCAGCAGCGCCAGCACGAGGACCAGCGCGGTCACGAACAGGATGTAGTAGCTGAGCAGCCGCCCGTCGATCGAGGCGCCCAGCACCGGCCCGGCGGCATATTCGGTGCCCGGCTGCAAGGCGACCGGGACCTTGAAGGTCAGACCGTCTTCGCCGCCGGTGAAATCTGAAAGTTGCGACGCCAGCGTGGCGAAGGCCGAAGCGACGGCGAGCGTGATCATGGCGAAGAAGATCGCCTTCACGCGCAAACTGAACAGGCCGATCACGAACGAGAGCAGCGCCGAGAGCACGAGCGCCGCCAGCGCACCGAGCGCCAGCACGCCCCAGGTCGGGCCGAACCGCGTGCTGGCGATGGCGATGCCGTAGGCGCCGATGCCGAAGAACATGGTGTGCGCGAAGCTGACGATGCCGGTGTAGCCGAGCAGCAGGTCGAAGCTCGCCGCCAGGACGATGAAAACGACGATCTTGGCGGCGACGTTGAGCGCCTTGGTGCCGGGAAAGATGAACGGCGTCAGCGCCAGCGCGAGCACGATGGCGACGAGCACGATGGCCAGCCAGCGGTTGCGCGGGCGGTCGTGGGAGAGCAGGCGCTCGATCATGGTCCGGCCTCCCGACGGGTCGCCCCAAAGGAGGCCACGCCCCCTCGGGGGGCAGGAGCGAAGCGACGTGGGGACTTCATGTCTCTAGCGGTTGACGACCGGGTAGAGGCCTTGCGGCCGCCACACGAGGACGGCCACCATCAGGCCGATGCTCGAGAACATCGTCAGCTTTGGCGCAAGGAAGCCGACGTAGTTGGTCATCAGGCCGACCAGGAGCGTACCGACGAGGCAGCCGAGCGTCGAGCCGAGCCCGCCCATGATGATGACGATGAAGAGCAGCACGTTGACCTGGCCGCCGATCTGCGGCGTGACGATCTGCTGGTTCATGCCCCACAGGCAGCCGCCCAGGCCGGCGAGCGCCGAGCCGGCCGCGAACACGCCGACGAACAGGCGCCGGATCCGGTAGCCGAGGCTTTCGACCATCTCGCGGTTCTGCACCCCGGCGCGAATCAGCAGGCCGATCTTGGTGCGGTTGAGGGTGTAGAGCAGCGCCAGCAGCACCACCACGCCGACGCCGACCGAGACCAGGCGCAGCTTGTCGACCGTCGCGTCGCCGAAGACGAGCGAGCCGCGCAGCGCTTCGGGTGGCGACAGTGGAATCTGCGCGGGACCCCAGACGACCTTGATCAACTCCTCGCCGATGATCGCGCCGCCGAGCGTGACCAGGATCTGCTTCAGGTGCTGGCCGTAAACCGGGCGGACGATGACCCGCTCGAAGCCGAGCCCGAGCACCCCGGCCAGCGTCGCCGCGGCGAGCATCGCGACGAAGACCGCGCCGAGGTTGAGCACCAGGCTGGCCTGCGAGGCCCAGCCGCTCATCCAGCCGAAGACGCTGGTCGCGACGAAGGCGCCGAGGGCGATGAAGAGGCTGTGACCGAAGTTCAGCACGTCCATCAGGCCGAAGACCAGCGTCAGGCCCGAGGCGGCGATGAAGATGATCATGCCCATCGCCAGGCCGGCGACCGTCAAGGTGACCCAGCTCGATGACGAACCGACCAGCGGCCAGGCGGCGAGCGAGATTGCGCCCAGCAGCACGAGCGGCAGGGCATCGAAGCGGGTGCGCGGAATCGCCTCGGAGGCGGTGGCCGGGACGGGACTGGCGGCGCTGGTCATGGGGCGGGTGCCTGGCTCATTGATGCGCGGCTAGTGAGAGCCCGAGCAGGCGATGCTGGAGCGCTTCGTCGTCGACGAGCTCGGCCATCGTGCCGCGGTGCACGACGCGGCCGTCGTCCATCACCGCGACGCGGTCGCCGAGGGCCTTGGCCATGGCGAAATTCTGTTCGACCAGCAGCACGGTCGTGTCGGTGCGCTTGAGCTCGCGCAGGGCCGAGATCAGGTTCTGCACGATGGCCGGCGCGAGCCCCTTGCTCGGCTCGTCGATCAGGAGCAGACGGCGCGGCTCGACCATCGCGCGGGCGATCGCCAGCATCTGCTTCTGCCCGCCCGATAGCTTGCCCGCCGGATACAGCCAGAACTTCTTCAGCGCCGGGAACAGGCCGAACAGCCACTCGAGGCGCCCGGTGTCGAGCAGGTCCATCGTGCGCGCGCCACGCGCGGCCAACAGCATGTTCTCGCTCACCGTCAGGTCGGCAAAGATGCCCATGTTCTCGGGCACGTAGGCGATGCCGAGCTGGGCGATGTCAGGCGTCTGGCTCTGGCCTTCGGGGCCGCCGATGCTGCGGCCGTCGAAG
>JANXWR010000192.1 GCA_025351025.1 Burkholderiales bacterium
ACAATGCGCGCGCGCAGCGCAAGAGCCTGCGCGGTCTTGCGGCGCAGCGTCAACGCCTCGAGCTGCTCTCGTTCGGTCTTGCTCAACACCAGTTGCGCCTTGGGTCTTCCGCTCATCGAAGCCTCGCCGTGTGCACACGCTACACGACTGACTCCGGTCAAGCCCATTAGTTCAACGAACTTCTAACTCACTACACTAGGGCGTGTTAACACAAACGTAGTCCATCAGCTATCAGCGCGAAGCTGATAAAGCCGCGAGCGCTCGGTTCGTTCGTGCTGTGCGTTTCTGGCGAGAGCGAAGCTCTTCGATCATGTCGCTGCGGGTGTACGGCGTTTCGCGACCCGAAAGCATCAGGGAAAGCCGCGTCACGGCCGAGTGCGTCTGTGACGCCGGCGCCAGGCCCGGCGTGAGCGCCAGCCACAGCGCCACGGCCGCCGGGACCACGGGGTTGATCACGACGCGCGCCAAGCGAGCCTCGTCCAGGGCGAGCGCGCTCGCCGCGCCACCGACGCACAGTCCGGCGAAAACCTCGGAGGCGGAATGCGCGCTGAGCGCGACACGCGATATGCCCACGAGAAGCGCCATCGCGTAGCCGACGCCGATCGCGGCAGCTCGGCCGCGCGGCGTCCCACGAGACGCCAGCGAGCCCAGCAACAGCGGATAGACAGCGGCCGCCACCATGGCGTGGCCGGATATGCCGGTGAAGTTCAGCTCGGGCCAGCCGATGCCCCAACCGATGAAGGCGACTTTGCTGGCGGTCGTCAAGACGAGAGCGGCCGAGAGCGACGATATCCACAGCAGTGCAAGAGCGCGTGTCTCTGGACGGCGCAGCAGCGCCAGCGCAACGAGCAGCGCTGCCGGCAAGAGGATTTGCAGCTCGCCGAAGCGTGCAATCAGATCCCAATACTGCATCCGGTCCTCGTCGGGTGAAACACGGCCACCGGTTTTTCTGCATCACCTTCAGACAGACCGTCGAGATAAGTCATCAACGCGGCACCGAACCGTCGACGGCCATGGCTGCGGCCAGCTCGGCGCGCGTTGGCAGGTCGGCGCCACGCCGCGAACAGGTCAGGCTGGAGGCGGTGCACGCGAAGCGAAGAGCATCGAGCAGACGGTGTTCCGCCATCGCCTCGAGCGCCGCGGCCGAGAGGGCGTCGTTTTCGGCCAACCAGGTGAGCAGCGCCGCTTGGAACGTGTCTCCCGCGCCAACGGTATCGACGATGGTCACGGCTAGCGCTGGTACGGTGACGCGCACCGTGCCCGTCGCCGCGAGCGCCCCGGAGGCGCCGCGCGTCACGACGACGAGCTGCACGCCGGCGGCCAGCGTCGGGGCAAAGAAGTCCTCTGCGGAAACGCCCGGGCAGAGCAGGTCCAGGTCCTCTTCGCTGATCTTGACGACATGCGCCCGGGCCAGCATCCAGTCCAGCGCCGAGCGCCAGCGGGCGCGATCAGGCTCGACGTTGAGGCGGACGTTCGGGTCGTACGAGATCAGCGCGCGGCCGTGCTCGCGCTCGACGAGTACGCGCAGAGTCGACGCCACCGGCTCGACGACGGTGGCGAACGAGCCGACGTGAATCGCCGCCGGAATCCGCGTCACGAGCCGCAATGCGTCTGCGCCGAGCTGTCGGTCGGCGCCGGACTCGCCGTAGAAGGCGTAGCTCGGCACGCCCTTGGTGTCGAGGCCGACGAGGCCGAGCGTCGTCGGCGCGTCGACGCGCTCGACCGTCGATGTATCGACGCCTTCCTCGTGCAGCGCGCGCAGCAGCCGTTCACCCATGAAATCGCGCGCGATGGCGCCGAAGAATGCCACCGGCACGCCGAGCCGCGCCAGGCCGACGGCGACGTTGAAGGGCGAGCCGCCGACGCGCGCCTCGAGAGACATGCCGGTCGGCGTGCTGTCGAGCGCGAAGACGTCCATCAACGCCTCGCCGCAAACGAGCATCACCGTCGTGTCTCCAGCTCGGCCGGCGCGCCGGATGTCGACGCATCGGCGGCGCCGCCGCGCCCGCCGAACTGACCACGGAGCGCCGGATACAGGGCGCGAAAGCGCTCGTGACGAGAGAGCAGAAGCGAAGCCTCGCCGGCGTCGGGAACGAACGCTCTCCGGACTTCGAGAACGCGGCAAACCTCGTCCTCCGTTCCGCGGTCGGCCAGCCAGGCGAGCCGCGCGGCGCCGAGCGCACCGCCGGCGACACCGTGCTCGTGGACCTGCAGCGCAACGCCGAGCAGCGAAGCCAGCATCTGCGCCCAAAGGTCGCCGCGCGCGCCGCCACCGATCAGCGAAAGCACGGCCACCGCTGCGCCTTCGTGACGCAGGCTCTGCCAACCGTCGAGCAGGCTGAAGCTCACGCCTTCGATCACCGCATAGCCGATCGAAGCCGCGTCGTGGTCGTGGGTCAGCCCGAACAGCACGCCTTGCGCATGGGCATCGTTGTGCGGCGTGCGGTCGCCGCTGAGGTAGGGCAGGAAGAGCGGCGCCTGCGCCCGTTGCCTAACGGTGAGCGAGGCGACGCGATCGAGCAATGCCGCCTCCGAAGGCAGGCCGAGCACGCCGCTGGCCCAGCGCAGCGCGCTCGCCGCTGAAAGCATCACCGACATCTGGTGCCAGCGTCTGGGCAGCGCATGGCAGAACGCATGCACTGCCGCGCCAGGGTTCGGGCTGAAGCGCTCGCTGACGAGCAGGCAGACGCCCGAGGTGCCGAGCGAGACGAAGCCCTGGTTCGGCCGCACCGCGCCGACGCCGACGGCGCTCGCCGCGTTGTCGCCGCCGCCACCGGCGACAGCGATGCCCGCGCGCAGGCCCCAGCGGGCGGCGAGGCCCGGACGCAGCTGCCCCGATACCTCGCTGCCTTCGATGAGGCGCGGCATGTGCGAGCGCGTCAGATGGCATGCGGCGAGCAACTCGTCGGACCAGACGCGTCCGCCGACGTCCAGCCACAAGGTGCCCGACGCGTCCGACATCTCGCTCACGTGCTCGCCCGTCAGGCCGAGGCGCAGCCAGTCTTTGGGCAACAGCACGCGCGCCGTGCGCGCGAAGATCTCCGGCTCGTGCTCGCGCACCCAGAGCAGCTTCGGCGCGGTGAAGCCAGGCATCGCCGCGTTGCCGGCGACGCTGCGCAGCATCGGCGCGGCCGCCTCGAGCGTCGAGCACTGGCTGGCGCTTCGGCCGTCGTTCCAGAGGATCGCCGGGCGCAAGACTTCGTCGGCGCGGTCGAGCAGGACGGCGCCATGCATCTGCCCGCTCGGGCCGATCGCGCGCACGCTCGCCAGCTCGGCCGGGTGCGCCGCGTGCAGGCGCAGCATCGCGGTATCGAGGGCCGCCCACCAGGCGCCCGGATCCTGTTCGGACCATAGCGGCCGCGACCGCGTCACGGTCAGGGGCTCGCTCGCGCTGGCGACGACGCGGTGGCCCTCGTCGAGGACCACCACCTTCAGCTCGGACGTGCCGAGGTCGATGCCGAGGTACATCTGCCGGCGGCCTGTCAGACGGTACGGCCGAAGCGGTGCTCTGCCTGGTGCCGAAATTCGGAAGGCGTCATGCCCTTGATCTCGCGGAAGCGCCGGTTGAAGTTGGCAACGTTGTTGAAGCCCACTTCGTAGCAGATGCGCGTCACCTGGCGGTCGGTTTCCATGAGAAGCTGGCAGGCGCGGTTGACGCGCACGAGGTTGACGAAGTCGGTGAATGTGTTGCCCGTGGCGCGGCGGAAGAAGCGCGAGAAGCGGCTCTCGCTCATGCCCATCTCCGCTGCGACGCTGCTCGCCACCAGCGGCCCGGCCAGGTCGCCGGTGATGCGGTCGACGATGACGTTGATCTGCTCCAGGCCGGCGTCGTCGTCGACGCCTTGCATCTGCACGTTGGAGAGCAGCCGGTAGTCGGTGCAGCGCGCCAGGTCGGCGAGGAAGTCGCAGAACGCGGCGAAGCGCGGCAGGCCGCGCGATTGCTTCACGCTCAGCCAGTGCTCGCGGCCGCGCTCCGACATGCCAAAGAACTCGATGCCGTGCTTCGAGCGCTCGAGCAAGGGCATCGCTTCGGCAAGCTCGGGGATGATCGCTGCCGCCTGCTCGATCGGCTCGTGGCGGAACTGGATGACGAGGTCGCGCTCGGCGACGCCGCCCTCGGGCAGGTCGAACGAGATCCAGTTGTGCGGCAGCCGCGGCCCGCAAAGCACGAGGTGGCCGGGCTGGAACGGGCCGATCCAGTCGCCGACGAAGGCCTTGCCCGAGGTCGAGGTGATGAGGTGCAGCTCGTACTCGTCGTGGAAGTGCCAGCGCGCCAGCGGCGTCGGAAAGCCGTGCGCCAGGCAGCGCACCAGGCCGGCGTCGACCGGCGCCTCGTAGCCGAGCGCCGGCGAGCGCGCGTAGTCGTGCTCCAGCTCGGGCTGGCGCTGGCGCGGCAGGTTGCGGTGGTCTCGCGAGGTCATCGTCGGTCTTCGTGCGTCGAAGGGCCAGCCTAGCTCATGACGTTGCCGCCGTCGACGTTGAGAGTCTGCGCCGTAATGTAGGAGGACTCGTCGCTTGCAAGGAAGACCGCGGCGCCGGCGATGTCGGCCGGCGCGCCCATGTGCCCGAGCGGCACCGCCTTGCCGACGGCGATCTTCTTCTCGCCCGGCGCCAGGCCCTCGTAGCGCGCGAAGAGGGCGTCGACACCTTGCCACATCGGCGTGTCGATGACGCCGGGGGCGATGGCGTTGACGCGGATGCGGTGCGGCGCCATGGCGAGCGCCGCGCTCTGGGTGTAGCTGATCACCGCCGCCTTGCTCGCGCAGTAGTGGGCCACCAGCGCCTCGCCGCGCCGGCCCGCCTGCGACGCGAGGTTGACGATGCTGCCAGGCCGGCCGGTGGCGACGAGCCGCGCCAGCACCGCTTGCATGACGAAGAACATGCCCTTGACGTTGACGTCGAAGACGCGTTCGTACATGGCCGCATCGGACTCGAGCAGCGGCGCCATGTCGAACACCGCGGCGTTGTTGAAGAGCACGTCGACGGTGCCGAAGCGGACCGCCGCGCCGTCGACCAGGGCGGCGAGGGTGTCGAGCCGCGTCACGTCGGCTTGCAGGTAGGCCAGCCGGTCGCCGTGGCGCGCCAGCAGCGATGCCAGGGCAGGGCCCGGCTGCGCCGCGACGTCGACCGCGGTGCAGCGTGCACCCTCGGCGAGATAGGCCTCGGTCACGGCCAGGCCGATGCCGCCGCCGGCGCCGGTGAGCAGCGCGTGACGCGATTCGAGTCGTTGCATGGAGGCCCCTTCGGGATCAATCGTCGACGAACGCCTCGACGCGCGCGAATGCCTCGCGCATCGCGGCGATAAGCGTGTCGTTGCCGGCGAGGTCGGCCCAGAGCGGCGGATCGCGGCAGTAGGCGAGCAGCGGGTCGGGCGCGGCGAAGATCGCGTGCGCGTTCGCCGGGTCCATCACGCCGTCCTGATACGCATAGGCAAGCTCGCCGCGGTGCCAGCGGCCGAGAAAGGCGAAGAAGAGCGCCGGCAGCATGGCCGTGCTTGCGATCGACCGGCCGGCGGCGATGCGCTCGCGCAGCGTCGGCACGACGAAGCCGGGAATCTTCGAGTAGCCGTCCATGGCGACGCGCTGGTTGGTGTCGCGCACGAACGGATTGGCAAAGCGCTCGAGCACGACGTCGCGGTAGGCGGCGAGGTCGAATGGCGCCGGGTGCTCCGGCGAATCGAGGCAGGGGATGACGTCGTCGCTGACGTAGCGTCGGGCCATGTCGCGGATCGCCGGCACGGCGACGCCCTCGTGGATGAACGACAGGCCGCGCAGCGTGCCGGCCCAGGCGATGCAGCTGTGCGTGGCGTTGAGGATGCGGATCTTCGCCTCCTCGTGCGCGTGCACCGACGCGACCATCTCGACGCCGACCCGCTCCCAAGCCGGCCGGCCGGCCGCGAAGCGATCTTCGATAACCCACTGGATGAAGCTCTCGGCCATCACCGGCGCCTCGTCGTCGATGCCGGTGGCGGCCTTGACGCGCGCCGCGACGTCGGCCGGTGGGCGCGGCGTGATGCGATCGACCATCGCGCTCGGGCAGCTCGCGTTCGCCTCGACCCATGCGCGCAGGTCGGCCTCGCCGCGGCGATCGAGAAAGTCGCGCAGCCCGGCTCGAAAGCGCGCGCCGTTGCTGCGCAGGTTGTCGCAGTTGAGCAGCGTCAGCGGGCCGCCGCCGCGCCGCATGCGCTCGCTCAGGATGGCAGCGACGGCGCCGTAGATCGTCGCGCGGGTGCCGTCCTCGAGGTCGCCGCGCAGCTCGGCATGCGCGAGGTCGAGGCGGTCCGACGGGTCGAGGTAGTAGCCGGCTTCGGTGACGGTGAAGGAGACGATCTTCGTCGACGCCGCGGCGCCAACCTCAACCAGCCGCACCAGCGTCGGCTCGAAGGGCACGACTTCGCGGATCGAGGCTATGCGCTCGTAGCGGCGTTCGCCGTCCGGCGTCACCGTCTCGAGCGTGTATTCGCCGTGCTGGGCGATCAGCGCCCGCGCCGTCGCCTCCATGTCGGCGCGGATGTTGCCGGCGACGATCGTCCACGTGCGGTCGCCGGTCTCGCGCAGCCGGTGCAGGTAGACCGCCTCGTGGGCGCGGTGGAACGAGCCGAGGCCGAGGTGCAGGATCGTCGATCCGGGATCGGCGGGCGACGCTGCGCTCATCGCCGCTTCAGGGTGCGCGAGCCGATACCAGCCGGCCCTGACGGTCGAACAGGTGGAACGACGCCGGCACGATGTCGAGGCCGACGTTGTCGCCCGGCTGCAGCGCGGTGCGCTCATTCTGCCGGGCCACGATCTGCACCTCTCGCGCGCCGGCGCAGCCGCCGTCGACGTTGGCGTAGATGAGCGTGTCGGCGCCGAGCGACTCGACCAGCTCGACCCGGCCGGCGAGGCGGCCACTGCCGGCGGCGCGAACGATGACGTTCTCCGGCCGCACGCCGATGAAGCCGTCGGCCGCGCCGACGACGCCGGCGGCCTCGCCCAGCGACGGCAGGGCGGCGCTGTCGACGATGTTCATCTGCGGCGTGCCGATGAACTGCGCGACGAACTGATTCGCCGGATGATCGTAGAGCTCGAGCGGCGAGCCGACCTGCTCGATCGTGCCGTCGCGCAGCACGACGACGCGGTCGGCCAGCGTCATCGCCTCGACCTGATCGTGCGTGACGTAGATCGTCGTCGCGCCGAGCTCACGGTGCAGCTTGGCGATCTCGACCCGGGTCTGGCCGCGTAGGGCGGCATCGAGGTTGGAGAGAGGCTCGTCGAACAGAAAAACCTTGGGCGCGCGCACGATGGCGCGGCCGATCGCGACCCGCTGGCGCTGCCCGCCGGAAAGCTCCTTCGGCGTGCGATGCAGGTACTGCACGAGGTTCAGGATCTCGGCGGCGCGCTGCACCTTCTCCTTGATCACCGCCTTGTCGACGTTGGCCAGGCGCAGCGCAAACGACATGTTGTCGGCGACGCTCATGTGCGGGTAGAGCGCGTAGCTCTGGAACACCATCGCCAGGTCGCGCTTGCTCGAGGCGAGCCTGGTGATATCGCGGCCGTCGAGGCGCAGGCTTCCGGCATCGATCTCGGTCAGGCCGGCGATCATGCGCAGCAAGGTCGACTTGCCGCAGCCAGAAGGGCCGACGAAGACGACGAACTCGCCCTTCTCGACGGCGAGGTCGATGCCCTTGATCGCCTTCAACGCGCCGAAGTGCTTCTCGACGCCGTGCAGTTCGAGGAACGACATGCGGTTTCCTTCCTACTTGACGGCGCCGAAGGTCAGGCCCTGGACCAGCTGCTTCTGACTGAACCAGCCGACCACGACGATGGGCGCGATCGCCATCAGCGATGCCGCCGAGAGCTTGGCCCAGAACAGTCCCTCGGGGCTCGAATACGAGGCGATCAGCGCCGCCAGCGTGCCGGCTTTCGCCGAGCTGAGGTTGAGCGACCAGAACGCCTCGTTCCAGGCCAGCACCAGGCAGAGCAAGCCGGTCGAGGCGAGCGTGCCCATGGCGAGCGGCCGGATGACGTGCATGAACTCGCCCCAGATGCCGGCGCCGTCCATGCGCGCCGCCTCGAGGATGTCGGGCGGGATGTCCTTGAAGCCCGAGTACAGCATCCAGACCATGATCGGCAGGTTAGAGAGCGTGAAGACGACGATAAGCACGGTCAGCGAATCGAGCAGTCCGGCGGTCTGCGCCATCACGTAGACGGGAACGAGCGCACCGACCGCCGGCATCATCTTGGTCGAGAGCATCCACATCAGGATGTCGCGTGTTCGTTTGGTGCGAAAGAACGCCATCGAATACGCCGCCGGCGCGGCGATCGCCAGGCCGAGCAGCGTCGAGACGAAGCTCGTCGCGACCGAGTTCCAGGCGTGGTGCAGGTAGTCGCTGCGCAGGTTCACCTCGCGAAAGCTGTCGAGCGTCGGCGTGAAGAAGAGCTGCGGCGGCACGGCGATCGCCTGCAGCTCGGTCTTGAACGCCGTCAGCACCAGCCAGATCAGCGGAAAGACGACGAGCAGCGTGATCAGCCACGCGGCGATGGTGCGGACGAGGAGGGCGATGCCTTTCATCGCGGCGCCCGGCGGGCCGCCTCAAGGGCGCCGCCGGCCCCCTCGGGGGGCAGTGAACGAAGTGAGCGTGGGGGCGTCATGTCGTCAGTCGAGGTTCTTGCCGATCATGCGGATCAGGAACACGGCGACGATGTTCGCCAGCACGACCGCGAAGAGGGCGCCCGCCGAGGCGACGCCGACGTCGAAGTTCATCAGCGCCTGCTTGAAGATCAGGAAGGCGAGGTTCGTGCTCTCGTTGCCGGGGCCGCCGCCGGTGGTCGTGAAGATCTCGGCGAACACGCTCATGAGAAAGATCATCTCGATCATCACCACCACGGCGATCGGCCGGCCGAGGTGCGGCAGCGTCAGGAACCAGAACTTCTGCAGCGGGTTGGCGCCGTCCATGCCGGCGGCTTCCATCTGGTCGCGGTCGAGCGATTGCAGCGAGGTGATGAAGATGAGGCAGGCGAAAGGCAGCCACTGCCAGGCCACCATCAGGATCACCGAGAACAGCGGATGGTCGGTCAGCCAGTCGACCGGGCTCGAGCCAAAGAAGATCCAGACCTGCGCCAGCACGCCGTAGATCGGATTCATCATCATGTGCTTCCACAGCAGCGCGTTGGCCGTGGGCATCACGAAGAACGGCGAAATGAGCAGCACGCGGACGATGCCGCGGCCGGGAAAGGCTCGTTGACGAGCAGGGCCAGGGCGACGCCGAGGACGACGGTGATGGCGATCACCGAGCCGAGCAGCGACAGCGTGTTCAGCACCGACGGGCCGAAGTCGGGGTCGGTGACGAAGTACTCATAGTTGGCCAGGCCGATGAAGCTCTTCTCGCCCGGCTGCATCAGGTTGTAGCGGACGAGCGAGAAATAGATCGTCATCGCCAGCGGCACGATCATCCAGAGGAAGAGCGTGACGACGGCCGGCGCCATCAGCGCGCGTGGCAGGAGTCGTGTCATGGCATGCACCCTCTCCCGCAAGCGGGAGAGGGAGAGATCACTTGTAGTAGCCGCCCTTCTTCATCTCGCGGTCGGCGGCCGCCTGGCTCGCCTTCAGCGCCTGGTCGACCGTCTCCTTGCCGGCGAGCGCCGAGCTCATCTGCTGGCCGACAGCGATGCCGATCGCCTGGAACTCCGGGATCGCCGCGAACTGCACGCCGACGTACGGGCTCTTCGGCAGCGTGCTGTCGTTGGCATTGGCCGAATCGATCGCCTTCTTCTCGGCGTCGGCGAACTTTGCCGCCTTCAGGAACTCGGGGTTCGCATAGGTCGACTTGCGCGTGCCGGTCGGCACCGAGGCCCAGCCCTTTTCCTTGGCGACGAGAGCGATGTAGTCCTTGGAAGTTGCCCAGCTGATGAACTTCTGCGCCGCGTCGGCGTTCTTCGTTCCCGCGGGAATGGCGAGGGCCCAGGCCCAGGGCCAGTTCGCGCCCTTTTGCGTGGCGCTGTACGGGCCCTGCGCGAAGGCGACCTTGTCGGCGACCTTGCTCTGCTTCGGGTCGGTGATGAACGACGCCGCGATCGTCGCGTCGATCCACATCGCGCACTTGCCTTCGTTGTAGAGCGCGAGGATCTCGTTGAAGCTGTTCGCGCTCGACCCGGGCGGGCCGTACTTCCTCAGCAACTCGACGTAGTCGGTGATCGCGTCGTGCCAGGGCTTGGTTTCGAGCTGCGGCTTCCACGACATGTCGAACCACTGGCCGCCGTAGCTGTTGACCATGGTCGTGATGAAGGCCATGTTGTCGCCCCAGCCCGGCTTGCCGCGCAGGCAGATGCCGTAGACGCCGTTCTTCGGGTCGTTCATCTTCGCGGCGGCGTCGCGCACCTGCTCCCAGGTCGGACGATCGGCGAACTTGACGCCGGCCTTGTCGGCCAGGTCCTTGCGGTACATCAGCATGGAGCTTTCGCCGTAGAAGGGCACCGCAAACATCTTGCCGCCTACTGACAGACCGTCCTTCATGGCCGGCAGGATGTCATCGGCGTCATAGGCGGCATCG
>JANXWR010000205.1 GCA_025351025.1 Burkholderiales bacterium
GTGGCCGACGGGGCCAAGGCCAAGCGCGTGATGGGCTTCCGGCCGCGCTACGACATCAAGCAGACGATCCAGGACTTCCTCGGCGCGCTGCCCGAGGCGCGCGCAGCGGGCGGGCACGTCGCCCCGCATGATCGTCATGAACGCCGGCCGCATGGAGCAGATCGGCACGCCCGACGAGGTCTATCACCGGCCGGCCACGACCTTCGTCGCCGGCTTCATCGGCTCGCCGCCGATGAACCTTGTGCGCGGCGTCGCCGGTGCTGCCGGCTTCACGGCCGGCGGGCAATTGTTGCCTCTGCCCTCACCGGCGCCGCGCGCGGGCGAGCTGATCATGGGCGTGCGGCCCGAGCACGTCGCGCTGACTTTCGACCTCAAGGCTTCGGGCTGGCCGGTACGCGTCCAGGCGCTCGAGATGCTGGGCGCCGAGCGCCTCGTCTACGGCACGCTCGGCGAGACTCTCTTCACCGCCCGGCTCGACGCCACCGCGCTCTACCCGAAGGTCGGCGACATCGTCAACATCGCGGTCGCGCCGTCGCAGTTGCACTGGTTCGACGCCGCCACCTCGGCGCGCGTCGGCGCCTGAGGCCGCCGCGGTGGCGCCGGCCTGGCCGTACCCGCGCTGGATCGCGCACCGCGGTGCCGGCAAGCTGGCGCCCGAGAACACGCTCGCCGCGTTTCGCGTCGGCGCCAGCCACGGCTACCGCGCATTCGAGTGCGACGTCAAGCTCTCAGCCGACGGCGTGCCCTTTCTGCTCCACGACGAGACGCTGCAGCGCACGACCAACGGCCACGGCCTGGCGGCTCGCTTCGACTGGAGCGAGCTGTCGCGCTTCGATGCCGGCAGCTGGCACGGGCGCGGCTTCGCCGGCGAGCCGCTGCCTTCGCTCGAGACGATCTCGCGCTACTGCCTGGGCAACGGCTACTCGCTCAACATCGAGATCAAGCCGACGCCGGGCAGCGAGGAACAGACCGGCCGCGTCGTCGCCGAGCGCGCCGCCGTGCTCTGGCGTGGCGCCGCGCAGCCGCCTCTGCTCAGCTCGTTCCAGCCGGCGTCGCTGGCCGCGGCGATGCGCGCCGCGCCGGCCCTGCCGCGCGCCCTGCTGCTCAACGCGCTGCGTCCCGGCTGGCTACCGCTGGCGCTCACGCTCGGCTGCGTCGCCGTCGTCACCGCCTATTCGCTGATCGACGTCGAGGTGCTCGCGCAGATCCGCGACGCCGGCCTGCGTGCCCTCGTCTACACCGTCAACGACCCGGCCGAGGCAGAGCGCCTCGCCCTGCTCGGCATCGACGCCATCATCACCGACGCGGTCGACCGCATTTCGCCGCGAGCATGAGGCGCGTGCTGCGCGGTCAGCTCTCGGGGCGATCGCGCGACACGAGCGCCAGGTAGTCGTCGAACGAGCCGCCGGCGGATCTCTTCGTAGGCCTCGCCCGGCCCGGCTGGCTTGCCGGTGACGATCACGAAGTACTCGGGGCTCGCCTCGAAAAAGCGCTGCAGCGCCGCCTCTGCTTGTCGAAGAAGCGCTGCCTGCGGGCGAGGCCGAACCGGCCGGGCAAGCCCGGATTCAGATAGTCGATCGGCGTCTGCATTCAACCCGGCGTGGCGGGCGTGTGCTGGTAGAGCACGTTGACCCAGCGGCCCGCTCGCCTGGCGTAGACCGAGCTGGCCCAGACCGGGCTCGGCACGCGCGCCGTGCCGCAGGTGGTGTCCTGCTCGGCGCGATAGGTCACGAGCATCGAATCGGCCGACACCGCCGTGACCCTCAGCGGGCCCAGCGAGTAGCTCTGCACCTCGCAGTAGGGGCCGCGCACGCCCTCGACGACGGCCGCCTTGCCAGCGACGCCGTAGCCATGGATCTCGACGTGGTCGTCGGAGAGGAACCGCTCGAAGAAGGCGGCGTCGTGGTTCTGCCACGCGACCCAGGACCGGGCTTCGAGATCGCGGACCATCGCCTCGTCGGCGGAAGGCTGGGCGACGCATGCGCCCGTCATGGCGACAGCCAGCAGGCCGGCGACGAAACGATGCTGGGCCTTCATCCTGGCCTCCGATAGCGCACGGCTAACGCTTGAACGCCAGCACCAGCACGCCGCCGGCGACCATGGCGATGCCCAGCCACTCGCGCATCGACGGTCGCTCGCCGAGAAAGGCGACCGCAAACACCGCGACGAGGACGAGGCTGAATTTGTCGACCGGCGCGACCTTGGAGGCCTCGCCGATCTGCAGGGCGCGAAAGTAGCAAACCCACGAGGCGCCGGTGGCCAACGCCGAGAGCGAAAGGAAAAGCAGCGTCTTGCCCGAGAGAGCGCGCGGGTCGCTCCACTTGCCGGCGTAGGCGACGAAGGCGGCGAGCACGAAGACGATGATCACGGTGCGGATCAGCGTCGCGAAATCGGAGTCGACGCCGCGAATGCCGATCTTGGCGAAGATCGCCGTCAGCGCCGCGAAGCAGGCGGACAGCGCCGCCCAGAAGAACCAACCGCTCGTCGACGTCGTTGCCATCGCTCGCCCTCGCTCCTGCAGCCATTGTCCACGCGCTCGCCACCGCGACAACCGCCCGCGCCGCCCGGCGCCGGTCAGGCGTCCGACGGCTCCTCCGCGCCGCGCACCCGCGCGTAGATGCGCGTGCTGCGCGGCTCGCCCTGGGGCGTGACCGAGTCGAAGCGCAGCAGCGCCTCGTGCGTGTAGCCGGCGCGCTCGGCCACCTTCCAGCTCTTCACGTTGTCGTCGGCCATGCGGATCTCGACGCGGCGCGCGCCAAGCGTGTCGAAGGCGAGGCGTGTCATCGCCTGCACGGTCTCGGTGATGATGCCGCGGCCATCGAGACCGGTCTTGCGCCAGTAGCCGATCTCGAAGCGGCGCAGCCCCCAGTCGATGCGATGCAGGCCGGTGCCGCCGAGCAGCTCGCCCTCGCTGCCGTCGGCCTGGCGCGCGAAGATCAGGAACACGAAGTCCTCGCGCAGGATGAACTTGGCCTGCTGGCGCCGGCAATGGATCTCCGACTCCTCGGGGGTCGGCATCGTGCCGGCCCAGGGGATCCAGGGCCCGAGCTCGTTCATCGAGACGGCGATCGCCGCGTTGAGCACGGCGCCGTCGCCGCGCTTCGGCACGCGCAGCACCAGGTGCTCGGTCTCGATGCGCTCGGGAACGTCCATCATCAACGGGTCCATCGTGCTCTCCTCCTTCTAGCTGACCACCGGGCCCGGAACGACCAGCGCCTCGGCGCCGAGCCAGTCGTTTTCGTGCTCGGGCTGCGGCAGGTGCTTCAGGTTGCGGATGACGTCGAGCCGCGACGCCGCCAGCGCCAGCACCAGCGCGCCGCAGCCGGCCACGGCGAGCGAGGTGCGCAGGCCCGAATGCTCGCCCAGCCAGCCGCCCAACAGCGCGCCGGGGCCGGCCGGGATAAGGATCAGCCAGCGCATCGTGCTCGTCATGCGGCCGAGCAGCGGCGCCGGCGTGACGGACTGGCGCAGCGCCAGGAAGTTGATGAAGATCAGCACCGCGCCGGTCGAGAACATCATCAGCGTGCAGGCGAAGGCCGCCACGCCCCAGGCGTTTTCAGGCGCCAGAGAGAGCAGCACCCAGCCGGCGCCGCAGATGGCGATGCCGAGCACCAGGCTGGGCCCGGGGCCGAGGCGCTGGCTGATGCGATTGCCGAACACGCTGGCCACGATCGTGCCCAGGCCCATCGCCGTGTAGCTGAGGCCGACCGCCTGCTCCGAGAGGCCGAGCGTGCGCGTGGCGAACAGGATCTGCACGACCATGGCGGCGTTGTGGCAGGCCTGCCAGCCGCCGACAACGAGCGCCAGCGCGACGAGCAGGCGATGCCGCGCGACGAAGCGTACGCCCGCCTTCAGGTCGGCCCAGAACTGCGCCATCGGCGAGCCCGCGCCGCGCGGCCTCCAGGGTTGCTCGTCGATCGGGATGCCGCGCAGGATCGCCGCCGAGACGGTGACGAGCACGGCGTCGACCAGCAAGGCCAGCGGCGCGCCGACGATCTTGATCAGCGCGCCGGCCAGGCCCGGCCCCGCCACCTCGGCGCCCGAGCTGGCGAGCGCATTCTTGGCGTGCGCCTCGACCAGGCGGTCTCGCGCCACCACCTGCGTGAGGACGATCTGCGCCGCGCTGCCGGCGATCGTGTAGACCGTGCCGATGACCAG
>JANXWR010000249.1 GCA_025351025.1 Burkholderiales bacterium
ACCCAACGTCGGCATCGTCCTGCTCAACCACAAGAACCAGGTGTTCTGGGGTAAACGGATCCGCACCCATTCCTGGCAGTTCCCGCAAGGGGGCATCAATCACGGCGAAACGCCCGAGCAGGCGATGTTCCGCGAGCTCCACGAAGAGGTGGGGCTGACGCAGGATCATGTGCGCATCGTCGCGCGCACGCGCGACTGGCTGCGCTACGAGGTGCCCACGCACTTCATCCGGCGCGACGCGCGCGGCCACTACCGCGGCCAGAAGCAGATATGGTTCCTGCTCCAGCTGACCGGCCGCGACTGCGACATGAACCTGCGCGCGACCGATCATCCAGAGTTCGACGCCTGGCGCTGGAATGAATACTGGATCCCGCTCGACGTGGTAATCGAGTTCAAGCGCGACGTCTACCAGATGGCGCTCACCGAGCTGGCGCGCTTTCTGCCGCGCGGCGCGCAGCACAACCGCTATCTGCGCTCGGGTATGCGACCGCATCACCGCGACGAAGTCCCCGATCGCTTTCGTCGCCAGGAAACCCCTTGCCGTCCCGAAGGCGAAGAAGACACCCTGAGCCCGCCGCCGATGGAGGCCGGCGCGCCGGCGGCGGCCGTGACGGCCACGGCCCCGGTTCTGGGCACCGACTAGACATCGCGGCTACGCGCGACCGCGCCTTCACGACAGCACGAAGTTGTCGCGGTGGATCAGCTCCGGCTCGCCGATGAAGCCGAGCAGGCGCTCGAATTCCGACGAAGGTTTGCGCGCGATCAGGCGCGCCTCGGTGCTGCTGTAGTTGCAAAGACCGCGGCCGATCTCCTCGCCGCTCGTTCGACGCACCGCGATCACGTCGCCGCGATGGAAGTCGCCTTCGACGGCGACGACGCCGATCGGCAGCAGGCTCTTGCCGCCGCCATGGATCTTGGCCGCGGCGCCATCGTCGACCATGACCGAGCCGCGCAGCTGGAGGTGGTCGCTCATCCAGAGCTTGCGCGCCACGACCTTGGGCGTGGCGGCGACGAGCTCGGTGCCCAGACGCTCGCCGGCGGCGATGCGCAGCAGCACGTCGGGCTCGCGACCGTAAGCGATGACGGTGCTGGCGCCGCTGCGCGCGGCGCGCTTGGCGGCCAGCACCTTGGTCAGCATGCCACCGCGACCGATGGCGCTGCCGGCTCCGCCCGCCATGCGCTCGAGCTCGGGATCGCCGGCGGTTCCCTGCTCGACGAGACTCGCGGTCGGATCCTTGCGCGGGTCGGCGGAGAAGAGGCCCGCCTGGTCGGTGAGGATGACGAGCAGGTCGGCGTCGAGCAGGTTGGCGACAAGCGCGCCGAGCGTGTCGTTGTCGCCGAACTTGATCTCGTCGTTGACGACGGTGTCGTTCTCGTTGATGACCGGCACGACGCCGAGGCCGAGCAGGGTCGTCAGCGTCGATCGGGCGTTGAGATAGCGCTCGCGGTCGGCCAGGTCGGCGTGCGTGAGCAGCACCTGGGCGCTGCCAATGCCGTGCTCGCGCAAGGCCGATTCGTAAATCTGCGCCAGGCCCATCTGGCCGACGGCAGCGGCCGCTTGCAGCTCGTGCACGCCGTGCGGGCGGGTCGACCAGCCGAGCCGCTTCATGCCCTCGGCGATGGCGCCGCTCGACACCATCACGAGTTCGCGCTGCTGCCGGACGAGCGCCGCCATCTGCCGGCACCAGCCGCCGACGGCCGCCGGATCGACACCGCGGCCCTCGTTCGTGACCAGGCTCGAGCCGACCTTGACGACGATGCGCCGGGCGTCGCGCAGCCTCGGGCTCATCGCGCGGCGCCGGCTCCTGCCGGCGCGCCGGCGGGCATGCGGTCGGCGGACGGGTCCGCCTCGTCGAAGCGCGGATCGCGCTCGGCCGGCGCGGCCGCGGCATGCCGCGCCACGTGCTCGTAGATCGCGCGCACGAGCGGCTCGCAGCCTTCGCGCGTCAGGGCCGAGATCGAGAAGATCGGGCCCTTCCAGCGCAGCCGCTTGACGAACGCAGCGACGCGCGCAGCGCGCTCCTCGGTC
>JANXWR010000260.1 GCA_025351025.1 Burkholderiales bacterium
GTTCGACGCCACGCCGTCGAATCCGAACGAGGCGGCGGTGCGGCTCGCCGTGAAGGTCTATCTCGAGAACGGCTGCGACGGCCTGGTCGCCGTCGGCGGCGGCTCGAGCATCGACCTGGCCAAGGGCGTGGCCATCGCCGCAACGCACGAAGGTCCGCTCAAGACCTACGCCACCATCGAAGGCGGCAGCCCACGCATCAGCGAGGGCGTCGCGCCGCTCATCGCCGTGCCGACGACGGCGGGCACCGGCAGCGAGGTCGCGCGTGGCGCCATCGTCATCGTCGACGACGGCAGGAAGCTCGGCTTCCACAGCTGGCATCTGGTGCCCAAGACGGCCCTGCTCGACCCCGAACTGACGCTCGGCCTGCCGCCCTTTCTCACCGCCGCCACCGGCATGGACGCGATCGCCCATTGCATGGAGACTTTCATGGCGCCGGCCGTCAATCCGCCGGCCGACGGCATCGGCATCGACGGCCTCGAGCGCGCTTGGCACCACATCGAGCGCGCCACCAAGGATGGCAGCGACCGCGAGGCGCGCTGGAACATGATGAGCGCGAGCATGCAAGGCGCGATGGCGTTCCAGAAGGGACTGGGCTGCGTGCACAGCCTGAGCCACAGCCTCGGCGGCGCCAATCCGAAGCTGCACCACGGCACGCTCAACGCGATGTTCCTGCCCGCGGTCGTCCGCTTCAACGCCAGCGCCGAGTCAATGCGCAAGGACCATCGGCTTGCGCGCATGGCCCACGCGATGGGGCTGGCCAAAAGCGACGACACCGGCGACGCGGTCGCCGAAGCGATCCGCGCCATGAACGCCCGCCTGGGCTTGCCTTCAGGCCTGGCCGCGCTCGGCGTGACCTCGTCGATGTTCGAGAAGATCGTCGACGGCGCAATGGTCGATCACTGTCACAAGACGAACCCGCGCGTCGCCACCCGCGACGACTACGTGCGGATGCTCGAAGATTCGATGTAGACGGTTGTTTCGATCGACGCGACGTTGCTCGGCACCTCCGTCGAGGGTGCATCGCCAGCGGGCGCAGACGCAGAAGCATCGCCGGCCGCGGCAGGCGCCGCAGGCGTGGCGATCGATTCTTCGGCCGGCCAGGCCGCCAGATACTCGCGCCAATGCGGCTCGTCGACCGTGGCGACGGCCTCGCGCGCGGCGGCGATCTCGAACGCATAGCCGGCCTCGTCGAGGCGGCCGCGCATCTTCTCGAAGCGGCACCAGAGCAGGTAGGTGTTCATCGCATCGGTTTCGCAATAGCGGCGGATCTCGTCGGTGCGGCCTTCGAGGTAGGCGCCGTAGACCTGCGAGCCGTCCATGCCGAGCTTGCCGGGAAAGCCGCACAGCTTGGCCATCGCGTCGAGCGGCGCATTGGCGCGCGACTGGTACATCGCCAGCAGGTCCATCAGGTCGATGTGGCGCAGGTGATAGCGGCTGACGTAGTTGTTGTAGCGGTGCTCGCGATCGTCGTCGCCCATGTCCCAGTACTTGCCGGCGACCACGCCGTGGCGCAGTCCCCGCTGCTGCAGCACCGGCAGGTCGAAGCCGCCGCCGTTCCAGCTCACGAGCTGCGGGCGATGCCGCTCGATGCGGTCGAAGAAGGCCTGGATAACTTCCCGCTCGAGGCTGCGGCCGCCGGCCTCGTCGTCGACGAAGGATCGCACCTGCAGGCCCTGCGCGCCGCGGAACACGCACGAGACGACGAGTACGCGCTGCAGGTGCAGGGGCATGAAGTCGCTCTTGTTGCGCGAGGCCCGCTCGGCGATCTCGGCGGCATAGACCTCGGCGTCGGTCGCGGCCGGGTCGGCGCCGCGCAGCGCGCGCAGCCCCGCGACGTCGGGAATCGTCTCGATGTCGAAGGCGAGGACCGGCGCCACGGCAGACTGAGGTCCCGGTCGGCTCAACGCGGCGGCAAAAGCCGCGCCGGATCGATCGGCTTGCCTTGCTTCCTGATCTCGAAATGGAGCTGCACGCTGTCGGCGTCGGTCGAGCCCATCTCGGCGATCTTCTGGCCGCGCTTGACGGCTTGGTCGTCCTTGACGAGCAGGGTCTGGTTGTGCGCGTAGGCGGTCAGGTAGGTGGCGCTGTGCTTGAGGATGACGAGGTTGCCGTAGCCGCGCAGACCCGAGCCCGCATAGACGACGCGACCGTCGGCCGCCGCAAGCACCGGATCGCCGGCCTTGCCGCGAAACACCAGGCCCTTGTTGCGCGCCTCGTCGAACGGCGTGGCGACGGCACCGGCGACCGGCCACGACCACGTGATGTCGTCGTCGGCGTCGCGCGGCGCCGGCGGCGTGGGCGCGGGCGGTGGAACGGTGGTGGCAAGCGGGGCCGGTGCGGAGGGCGGCGCCGAGGCACCCGATGCCACCACCACGGCCGGACGCGACTCCACGCGCGGCGGCGTCGCCGCCACCGGACGGCTCGTCGCCACGGCGTTCGGATCGACGCCCGGCGGTACGACACGCAACACCTGCCCGACCTCGATCAGGTTCGGGTTGTCGAGGTTGTTCCAACGAACCAGGTCCTTCCAGTTCTGTCCGTTATCGAGGCCGATCCGGATCAGCGTGTCGCCGGACTTGACCGTGTAGTAGCCGGGCTTCGTGCCGGTATCGGGGGCCATCGTCTTGGGCAAATCGATCGGCGTTGTCGGAGCGACCGCAGGGCTGGCCGCAGCCACGGTGGCGCGCGGCGTCCCCGAACGTTCCTCGACCGGGGCGCGATGCGGGAAGTTCGTGCAACCGAAGAGAAGCATCGCCGCGAGGGTCGAGGCCGCGTACCGCAAGGGCCGCAGGGCCCGGACATCGATCACGCGCATGGAGCCGTTTCGTTCTTCATCGGTCGAGACCGGATTTTAGGGGGACGAAGCGCACTGTCTCGTGCACACGCCGCTCGTAGCCTTGCTCCCGCCGGTCGACGACGACCAGGGCCTGCCCGCCGCCCGCCTGCTGTACCGGCGAGACCAGGCGGCCGCCGACCGCGAGCTGCTCCAGCCAGGCGTCGGGCAGCGCCGCGCCGCCTGCCGCGGCGACGATGCTGTCGTAAGGCGCGCCGGGGGCGTGCCCGACCATGCCGTCGCCATAGACGAGACGCAGCTTGTTCGAGCGCATCGGAGCGAGCAGGGTACGGGCCTTGTCGTGCAGGGGTTTCAGGCGTTCGACGGAGACGACGCGGCTGGCCACCTCGGAGAGCAAGGCCGCCTGATAGCCGCACCCGGTACCGATCTCCAGCACCGCACCGAGGTTCCCCATCCGTTGCGCATTGGCACCGCCGAACAGCAACTCGATCATGCGCGCAACGACCGAAGGCTTGGAAATCGTCTGGCCGTGGCCGATCGGCAGGCTGGTGTCTTCGTAGGCCTGCGTCGCCAGCGCGGCGTCGACGAACTCGTGTCGCGGCACCATCGCGAACGCGGCGAGGATGCCTGGCTCGACGATGCCGCCTTCGCGCAGCCGCTCCGCCATGCGCCGGCGCACGTCGGCCGAGTCGAGGCCGAGTCCGGCCGGTGCGGCGCGGCGATGCGTGTCGGCGTGCACCGCGGCGAGGTCGCGTTGCGGACGCAGCAAGGTCCGCTGCGCCGGCAGGGCGGCGCCGGCGAGTCGATCGAGCTTCAACGGGAACTTGACGCGCGCGCGACCGTCGGCCGTCATCCTGCCGCCCTGCCCGCCCATACACCCCAGGCCGGCAGCGTGGCGTGGTCGGTGAGGTCGACGTGCAAGGGCGTAATCGAGACCTCGCCGTTGCTCGTGGCGTGGAAGTCGGTGCCGGGCCCGGCCTCGCGTGCGTCGCCGGCCGGGCCGATCCAATACAGCGTCTCGCCGCGCGGGCTCACCTGTCGCACCACCGGCTCGCTGGCATGACGGCGGCCGAGCCGCGTGAAGCGCCGCGGCAGGCGATCGGCGTCGGGGCGGTTCGGGATGTTGACATTGAGCAGAAAGTGCGGCGCCGCCGGCGGATCACGCAGCACATGGTCGATGACCTGGCGGGCGACGCGGGCCGCCGCGTCGAGATCCTTCCAGTTCTTCTGCACCTGCGAGAAGGCGATCGCCGGAATGCCGAACAGAAAGCCTTCCATCGCCGCCGCGACGGTGCCCGAATAGAGCGTGTCGTCGCCCATGTTCGCGCCCTGGTTGATGCCGGAGACGACCAGGTCGGGCCGGTGCTCGAGCAGGCCCGAGAGCGCGAGGTGGACGCAGTCGGAAGGCGTGCCGTTGATGTAGCGCCAGCCGTTTGCCGCGGTGTAGACCGAGAGGCCGCGGTTGAGCGTCAGCGAGTTCGAGGTGCCGCTCGCGTTCTGCTCGGGCGCGACGATGTCGAGATCGCCCAGACCCTTGCACGCCTCGACGAGTGCGGCCAGTCCCGGTGCGAGGTAGCCGTCGTCGTTGGCGATGAGGATGCGCATGCGCCGATTGTAGGGAGTCGTCTCCGAGGCGACGCGGGCGGCGCGCCCCGCTGCGTATCATCGATCGCAGCCGCGCCGAGACCGCGCGATGGCGCTGAACAGGAGACTGACCCATGCATGCGTGGCTTTGCGAGAACCCGGTCGGCGTCGAGGCGCTGCAATGGAAGGAACTGCCGACGCCGGCGCCGAAGGCCGGCGAGGTGCTGATCGCCATCCGCGCCGCCAGCCTCAACTTTCCCGACCTGCTGACGGTGCAGAACAAGTACCAGTTCAAGCCGCCCTTGCCTTTCGTGCCGGGATCGGAATACGCCGGCGTCGTCGAGGCGGTGGGCGAAGGCGTCAAGCATCTCAAGGTAGGCGATGCGGTCGCCGCCATCGGCTCGAGCGGCGGCTTCGCCACGCACGCTCTCGTCAATGCGGCCGGTGTCATGCCCTTGCCGCCCGGCTTCGCCTTCGACGACGCCTCGGCCTTCGTCATGACCTACGGCACGACGCATCACGCGCTGCTCGACCGGGCCCAGATGAAGGCGGGCGAGACCCTGCTCGTGCTCGGCGCGGCGGGTGGCGTCGGCACGGCGGCGATCCAGATCGGCAAGGTCGTCGGCGCGCGCGTCATCGCGGCGGCGTCGAGCGACGAGAAGTGCGCATTCTGCAAGGAGCTCGGCGCCGACGCGACGATCAACTACGGCACCGGCAACATCCGCGACGAATTGAAGAAGCTCACCGATGGCAAGGGTCCCGACGTGGTCTACGACCCGGTCGGTGGCGACCTGGCCGAGCCGGTCTTTCGATCGATTGCGTGGCGCGGTCGCTACCTGGTGGTCGGCTTCGCGCAGGGCGGCATCCCTGCCCTGCCGCTCAACCTGGCCTTGCTCAAGGGTGCGTCGATCGTCGGCGTGTTCTGGGGCGACGTCGCGCGCCGCGAGCCGACGGCCAACGCACGGCCCTGGCCGAGCTGGCGCGCTGGTATGGCGAAGGCAAGATCAAGCCCGTGATCGACCAGCGACTGCCGATGCACGAGCTGCCGGCCGCCTATGCGCGCATGGGACGCCGCAAGGTGCGCGGCAAGCTGGTCATGACGAATCCCTAGGTACGCCTCTTGCCGAGGAGCATCTCATGACGATCGTTGGTCTGCCGTGGTGGGCGCTGGCGGTCATCGTCATTGCGGCGATCGCCGGATCGATGGCCGGTCGATCGATGGGCCGCGCCAGGGCGCACCGCAAGGCGGCCGAGGAGCTCGCCAAGCGGGCGGATGCGGACCACGAGGGGGCCCGGACGCGACACGAAGGCGGCCCGTGAGGGACACGCCCGAGCCTTCCAGAACGCGCGGCCATGAGCTACCCTGATGCCCTCGAGTATTCCGCGGCGGAGCGAAGGGGAAACGCGATGGCGGCTGCAAAGAAGGATGCGAAGAAAGCGCCAACGAAGAAGGCCCCGAGGAAGGCACCGGCAAAAGGAGCCACAAAGGAAGCCGCGAAGAAGAAGTTCACTGACTACCCAGGGCCGTTCCCACACCCGTGAGTGATAAGCCGACCCGGCTGCGATGATCACTTCGCCTGCGAGATTCAGCTCGGCGGGCGACGACTAGGAAGACGCGATGGCAACCGCAAAGAAGGATGCGAAGAAGGCGCCGGCAAAGGCCGCGCCGGCTAAGAGGTCGCCCAAAGAGGCACCAGCAAAGCAAGAGAAGCGCACGGACTATCCCGGGCCCTCGCCGCGGTGAGCGACAAACCGTCCGTCTACGATGATCTGAGGGCCGTCTCTGCTCGAATCAGTGAGCAGGTTCGAACGGTCTCCTTTGGATGTCTGGCGTTCGCGTGGCTGTTCTTGGCAAAGAGCAAGGACATGCCAGCGTTTGCGAATGCACCGAGTACCCCACTGCTACTCGTGATCGCCTGTCTGGCGCTTCTTGCGCTGGTTCTTGACTACATGCAGGCTGCAATCTCCTACCGTCTAAGCATTCAGGCACTCGAGCGAGTGGAAGGCGACGATCCGGGGGTCAGAGCGTACGACCCGGAGAGCTTCCTCTATCGCGGGCGCTCATGGACCTTCACGGCCAAGCAGGTGACCGCTGTATGTGCGGCGCTCCTGCTGATCTTCACGCTGGCACGCGCCGCCCTGACATGACAATCTTGGTGGGCGAGCTGCAGTTGGACTTCGGGAGACACAATGCAAATCGACTCGCTCTACGACGTGCAATGGTGGATGTGGCTGCTGTCCTTGCTCGTCCTTATGACCATCGGTTGGGTCGTCGGCCGGTCTCTCGTACGAGACAGGGACCGTGAAGAGGCCAAGAGGCCCGCAAGATGGCGCAGATCACGGAGGCCGTGAGGGCCGGTATCGTGGCCTCACGGGAGCGATAGAGGCCGCTCCGTATTGCGCGGGGGTCGCCGGAGAATCCTGCGGAGGGCAAGCAAGGCGCTCGAAGCGGCGGCCTTCGCGGGGTTTCTTCCGGGTGTCTCGCACTCGCGCGAGCGCTATACCGGCCGCCAATTCAAATCCGTGGCGCTGCAACCGCCAGCGAGGGCACAAGCGGAACGTTCTGCAAGAAGCTGAAAGGGGTCATGCGACCGAGGGAAAACTGTCTGTCGCCCACGGCACTTCGGTCCGTGTAGACACTCCCTACGTAGATGCCTACCGCCTTCATCTCTTGCTCAAGGTCCGCAAAAACGGGCGCGCCGCTCATTGACGGCGCGCAGGCCGAATCCAGCAAGGACTCGTGCAAGAACTCCGCATTGCCTTGGGAAGCGAGGTGCCTCACTAACGTGACCGGCACAGGAGCCGCTTCCCCGTAGGCGCTGTACCCATGAGGAAAACCAATGACATAGAGGGTTTCACCTGGCAACGCCGGCGCCAACGCAAAGCGCTCTATGTCGATAACCTGCGTCGAAGCGGGTGTGAAGTCTGCAGGCAATTCGATTCGCACCATGTCGTGCCACTGCGGTAGGAATATGCCAATCGAGTTCAGCGCACAGTTCTCAACGTGCTGCTCGTCTTGCTCCCACAGCGGCTGACCGTTGACGCCTACACCTTCCCGGTACAGAGGAAGGTCGAGTGTGCGAACGCCGCCCATAAACTCCAGCCGATGCGCTCCACGAATCTCCTCCTGTCAATCAAATGTGTAAACCGGGATCGCCCTACGACTCGGTAGGCCCCTCTCCGGGGTTGGGTTCTGACGGTCCTGAACCCCCGTAACGACGTGCCAACAAGTGTAGAGAAAATGGCGTTCGCCGTCCTTCACAAAGAAGCCCGTAGCTGGCGCAACGGGCCGGCCAACTGCATCCAGACACTCAAGGCGAACAGCCAGATCACCGGCTCGTTCATGCTGCTGGCGCAACGTCAGCGGCTTGGGCTGCGTCGGAACCACGTCAGAGACGACCACCGCCGTCCGCTTCCCCATCCGAGGGATCGTGCCGATGTCCAGCGTTAGGTTCTTTGCAGGATCCGGTGGAATTTCGGTCAAGTCAGCCGCGTTTGAAGGAGCCAAGCCATGCACCCACACCGTGCACCCACACCGGCCGGAAAGCCGTGCCAATACTGGGTCTTAGAAAGTGGGGTGGCTGATGGGGCTCGAACCCACGACAACAGGAATCACAATCCTGGACTCTACCAACTGAGCTACAGCCACCACCGAGCTTTGAATTGTAGCAAGCGACCCTGCGCCGGACCCTCGCGCAGGCCGCTCGTGCTCAGGGCGGCGAGCTCGCGGCGCTGTCACGCGGCGTCGCAAGCGCCCCTTCGTTCGTCGTCGCCTTGAAACGAGCCTTCAGCGCGGCGTAGTAGGCCTGGCCTTCGGCATCGCTCCAGATCGCGGCGTACTGCTCCTTCGCCTTCACCGGATCGGCGGCGCTGGGGTCGCGACCCCACAGCTTGGAGATGCGCGCAATCGCATAGCCCTGGTCGCCGAGATCGACGCCGACGAAGGCCGGCAAGTTCGCGACCGGCGCCTTCAGCACCGCGTCGACCAGGTTGCGTGGCAGGTCGCGCGGTTGGGCACGCGAGACGATCAGGGTGTTGTCGGAGAGCGCCGTCGCCGGCGCGGCGCGC
>JANXWR010000267.1 GCA_025351025.1 Burkholderiales bacterium
GCGCGCGGCTGCGGGCGATCGCTGCGCGGCCCATGCGGGCGCGCCGCTCCGGATCGCCGAGCAACGCGATCACCGCGCCGGCGAGCGCCGCGCAATCTCCCGCGGGGACGAGGATGCCGGTGGCGTCGGCGACGATGTCGCGCGGTCCCGTCGGGCAGTCGAACGCCACCGCCGGCACGCCGACCGCCTGCGCTTCGAGCAGTGCCAGCGGCATGCCTTCGTAGCGCGACGACAGCACGAACACCGCGGCCTCTCGGTACAGCGCTTCGATGCGCTGCGTCGGCGGCAGCCATTCGACGCTGGCAGCGATGCCGAGCTCGGCGGCGAGTGCGGCGAGCTCGGCGCCGAGCGGCCCGACGCCGACGATGCGCAGCCGCGCCGCCGGCAGCGCGGCAACGACGCCGACCCAGGCGCGCAGCAGCAGGTCGAAGCCCTTCTGCGCCTGGTGCCTGCCGACGGCGAGCACGAGCGGAGCGGCCGGCAGCGCCGGCTCGGTCGCGGTGAGCATCGAGGCGTTGGCGATCACCCGAACGTTGGCATTGAGCGCGGCGAAGTGAGGCCGGTCGGCCTCGGTGAGACTGACGACGGCGGCGACGCGCGGATACAGCCGCGCCCGCAGTGCCTGCCAGAACCGCGAGCGTGCGCCGAAGTGGTTGTGGTCGCAGCAGATGGCGCGCGGCGCCAGCCGTGGCTGCAGTGCCAGCGTTGCGCAGGCGGTGACGAGGCCGTTGAGCACGATCACGTCGGGCCGGTCCCGACGCGCGATGCCGCCGAGAGCACGGCCGACGCGCCATTGCGCCTTCAGCAGGCGCCAGGCTCGGCCGGCGCCGACGGCTTCGTCGACAGCGGGCCGTTTCGCGCTGCCGCCATGAAGCACGCGAACGTCGGCGCCGACCGCGAAGGCCACCAGCGTTCCGGCCGGATCGGCGCTGCCGACGGCCACGCTCATGCCGAGCGCCGCGAGGTCGCTGCCGAGCTGGCAGACGAAGCGCTCGACGCCGCCGGTGAGCGCAAGGCTCTCGCAAAGCAGCAGCACGCGCCGGCCGCCATCGTTCGGATCCGCACTCACGTCGATGCCGCGGCGCGCCGCAAAAGATCGCCGACGACGATGCGCTCGTAGTCGGGCGCAGGCAGCGCCAGGCCGCTCGTGCCGACGGCGCGCAGCCGCTCGCGCATGGCGCGCGCCGTATCGAGCAGGCCGAGCGCATCGAGCGCCCGCGCCGCGCCGCTGCGCCCGCCCGGAACGACGCCGCCCGGCGCGCCGATCTTCAGCCATTCGTGCTGCGCGTAGTCCGACTGCTGCGGCGCCGGCACGTGGGCCAGGTCGGCGACCTTGCGCGCGACGACGAGCATGTAGACCTCGTGCGCGTTGCGCAGAGTGACGCGGCGCCGCACCGTGGTCGGATTCGCCACCTTCCACCAATGCTTCGGATCGGCCTTCTGCACGAACCAGAGGCCGACCAGCTCGAAGCCGTTCTTCGCCCGGTAGAGGTTGAAGAACAGCTCGGGCGAGAACTGGTAGAAGCCGTGCCCCGTAAGGTTGTTCGCCGGCAGCGAGTGCAGGATGTGCCCGCCGACCGCGCAGAGCGACGTGCAATTTCTCCAGGCGACCGGAAAGTCGAACACGTGCTCCAGGCAGCCGAAGTCGAGCACCGCGTCGTAGCTGGCGAGGCCGGTTTGGTCGGCAGACCAGGGCAGGTTCATGTCATGCAGCAGGGTTGCCTTTTCGTACGGAGAGGCATCGACCGAATCGACCGTCGCGGCGCCGAACCACTGCTGCATCAGGGGTTCGAAATAGCGCGCCTGCCCCGGCTCCACCGCAGGCTCGACCAGCGCCGGCAGGCCGCGCAGCAGGCGATGCCGCTCGAGATCGGGCGCATCGATGTAGAGCGCCTGTCGGCCGATGCCGATCGTTCGTGCGAAGCCGACGCCGCGGTCCTGCGCATGGCCGAGCAGCGCGAGGTTGTGAAGGTCGATGCCCATCGTCGCCGCGACCGGTCAGTGCGCCACGCGACGCAGACGTGACGCGCCCATCAGCGCGACGGCGACGACGATGACCAGCAGCTCGACGCCGATCGCCGTCCAGGCCAGCCCGGTCGCGCCGGCGGCGCCGCCGAAGGTCGCCGCCGCGGTTACGCCGGCAACGCCGCCGACGATGACGCAGGCCCGGTAGGCATTGTCGTGCCGGCCGCTGCCCAGCATCCAGTAGCCGATGAACTTCCAGCCGAGCAGCAGCGGCCAGAGCCACGCCAGCACGAAGGCGACGTCGTGCACGCGCTGCACATCGATGCCGCCGGCGCGCGCCGCGATGTGCGGCTCGAGCCAGGGCCAGAGCCATTGCGCCGCGAGAAAGGCGACCGCGCCGGCGACGCTGCCGAGCGCGGCCCATCGCGCCGCGTACCAGAGCGCGGCGCGCGAGCTCTCGCCGAACAGGCTGACGATGCGCGGATAAACGAGCGAGTAGACGGGGTCGGCGGCAGCGAGCAAGGCGCGAACGATGCGGTCGGCCATGAAGTAGACGCCGAGGTCGGGCTTGGCGAGCTGCGCCGAAGCCGCCGCCGGCAGGGCCAGCGAGTAGGCCGCGCCGGCCACCGAGACCGGCAGCATCTTCCAGCCGAGACGAAGGCCGGGGCCGAGAGCAGCGCGCGCCAGCAGCGAGCGGCCGTGGCCTTCGACCGCGAGGTCGGCGAGCAGCCAGCGCCAGCCGAGCACGGCGAGCAGGGCTGAGGCGGCGAACTGCAGCAGCACGAAGGCGAGCACGCTCTTCGCGAACGCCCAGCAGGCGGCGATGAGCAGGCCATAGACCAACACCTCGACCCGCGACCAGCGATTGAGCTGCTGCGTCGCCTGGAGGTACCAGGTGGCCGGCCAGCCGAGCACGCAGGCGAGCGCCGCGATCGACAGGGTGTCGGCGGCGGCATGCAGCGCCTCGCGCCCGACCCAGCGCACGGCGACGAAGGCGAGCAGGACCGCGGGCAGCGATAAGGCGAGACGCGCCGTGAAGACCTGTTGCGCGAGCTGCCAGCGGCGCGGCGCGTCGGCGCCGACCGCCAGCCGCGTCGCCGCGGCGAGAAAGCCGCCTTCGACGAGCGTCGCCAGGAGGCCGGCCCAGACGAGGATGAAGCCGAGCCGGCCGAACTCGTCGGCGCCGATGCGCGAGGCGACC
>JANXWR010000307.1 GCA_025351025.1 Burkholderiales bacterium
GAGGACTCGGGCTACGACCCGAAGAAGGCGGTGCTGGCGGCGCAGAAGCTCGTCAACCAGGACAAGATCTTCATCATGGCCGGGCACATCGGCACGGCGCAGAACCTGGCGGCGATGCCGGTGCAGTTCGAGAAGAACATCGTCAACTTCTTCCCGATCACCGCCGCGCGCGAGATGTACGAGCCGTACAACCGGCTCAAGTATTCGTTCGCCGCGACTTACTACGACCAGATGCGCACGGCCTTGCCCAAGCTCGTCAAGGACAAGGGCGCGAAGAAGGTCTGCACCATCTACCAGGACGACGAGTTCGGCCTCGAGGTGGTGCGCGGCGCCGAGGCGGCGCTGAAGACGATGAACATGGAGCTCGCCGAGAAGACGAGCTACAAGCGCGGCGCCACCGACTTCTCTTCGCAGGTCGCGCGCATGAAGGCGGGTGGTTGCGACTTCGTGGTCCTCGGCACGATCATCCGCGAGACCATCGGCACCATCGCCGAGTCGAGGAAGACCGGCTTCTCGCCGACCTTCCTGGGATCGAGCGCCTCGTACACCGACCTGATCCACAAGCTCGGTGGCAAGACGATGGACGGCCTCTACGCGACCATGACGGTGCAGAACCCGTATGCCGACGTGGCCTCGCAGCAGATCAGCTTCTGGGCCAAGAAGTACAAGACCAAATACAACGACGATCCGACCGTGTTCTCGGTCTATGGCTACAACGTCATCGACATCTTCGCCCGTGCCGCCGCCAAGGCCGGCACCAACCTGACCACCGACAGCTTCATCAAGGCGATGGACTCGATGTCGATCGAGAGCGACATGTTCGGCAGCGCCCCGGCCAGCTTCAGCGCCACCAAGCGGCTGGGCAGCGACCTGTCGCGCCTATCGCAGATCCAGGACGGCCGCTGGAAGGTCGTCTCCGACTACATCAAGCCGAACTGAGCTTCGGAAACCCGAGAGGGCTTCGGCGCTGGCGTACATTTGCCGGCGCCGATGTCGACACGCTTCTCCGTCCTGCGCCAGCCGCGCTCGCCCCGCACCGTCGTCGTCTGGCTCGCGCTCTGGCTCGCGCTGGTCGGCAACCTCGCGCTCTGGCGCGAGCTCTGGCGCATCGGCGGCGGTACATCGGCGTTCCTCGTCGCCCTCGGCATCTCGGTCTTCGTCTTCACCGCGACCGTCGCGCTGCTGTCGCTGACGGCCTGGGGCCGCTGGTGGAAGGCGATCTGGCTCGCCATCCTCGTCGCCGCCGGCATCGCCCAGCACTTCATGCTGACCTACGGCGTCGTCATGGACACGGCGATGCTCGCCAACACCGTGCAGACCGATCCGGGCGAGGTGCGCGACCTGGTCGGCTGGGCCTTCGCCGGCAACCTGCTGCTCGTCGTCGCCTTGCCGGCGCTCTTTGTTCTCGTCGTCCCGGTCAAGCGCACGCCATGGTGGCCGCAGCTCTGGAAGAACGCGGCGCTCTTCGTCGGCGCCGTCGCGGCGACGCTGGTCAGCATGTTCGCGATGTACGGTCCGGTGGCGCCACTGGTGCGCAACAACATGCACCTGCGCTACATCGTCAACCCGATCGCCGGCTTGTCTTCGGCGGTCTGGATCGTCGTCGGGCCGCGGCTGAAGAAGAGCGGGGAGCTGGTGCCGATCGCGGCCGGCGTCGCGCTCGGCCCGAGCTATGCCGGGCAAGGCAAGCCGCCGCTGCTCGTCGTCGTCGTCGGCGAAACGGCGCGCGCCGATCACTTCGGCCTCAACGGCTACCCGCGCGACACGACGCCCGAGCTGGCGGCGCTGCAGGTGCTGAGCTTTCACGAGGTGCGCTCCTGCGGCACCGACACCCGCGACTCGGTGCCCTGCATGTTCTCGCCCCTCGGCAAGGCCGCTTTCGAGAAGCGCAAGGCCGAGCACGAGAACCTGCTCGACCTGCTGCAGGCGGCGGGCCTGGCCGTCCTCTGGCTCGACAACCAGGCCGGCTGCAAGGAAGTCTGTGCGCGGGTGCCGACCGCGTCGACGTCGGACCTGAAAGGCGACGCTGCGGCGGGCCTGTGCGGCGACGGCGAATGTTTCGACGATGCCATGCTGGTCGGCCTCGACGCGCGCATCGCCCAATTGCCGGAGGAGCGCCGCAAGCGCGGCATCGTCCTCGTAATGCACCAGATGGGCAGCCACGGACCGGCCTACTTCAGGCGCTCGCCGCCGGCGCTGAAGCGATTTGTCCCGGAGTGCAGGAACACGACGCTCGGCCAGTGCGACCCGGCGCAGCTCGTCAACGCCTACGACAACACGATCGCGACGACCGATCATTTCCTCGCCGCGACGGTAGCCTGGCTGAAGGCACAGACGGGCTTTTCGACCGGACTCCTCTACATGAGCGACCACGGCGAATCGCTCGGCGAGCTCGGCATCTTCCTGCACGGCCTGCCCTACGGCATCGCCCCCGAAGTGCAGAAGCGCGTGCCCTTCGTCGCCTGGCTCGGCGACTCGCTCGAAGCCCGGCGCGGCATCGACGTGGCCTGCCTGCGCGGCCGGCTCGACCTGCCGCTGTCGCACGACAACCTGTACCACATCGTGCTCGGACTGCTCGACATCGCGACGCTGACCTACCAGCCCGCGCTCGATGCCTTCGCGCCCTGCCGGAAGGTGCCCTAGGGTAGGGCGCTAGGAGACGATATACGCGGCCGACCCGGCGGCGAGCAGGCGGCCGGCGGCATCGTGGAACTCCATCCGCGTCGTGGCGACGCGCGAGCCCAGGCGCAGCACCTGCGCCGAAAGCCCGAAGTGCGTGCCGGTGCCCGGCCGCAGGTAGTCGACGCGCAGGTCGATCGTGCCCAGCTTGCCGAAGCGGTGCATGCGCTGCATCGGCGCCTCGTCCATGTGGCGGGCGCCGATCGCCGCCATGATCGCCAGCCCACCCATCGCGTCGAGCGTGGCACTGATGACACCACCATGCAAGCGCTGATGCGTGTAGTGGCCGATCAGCTCGGGTCGCATGGCGAGCTCACCGTCGACGCCGGTCGCCGAGATCGTGCGAATGCGCAACCCGAGCAGGCGGTTGAAGGCGATGCGCTCCTCGAACAGGGTGCGCAGAGCGGCGATGAATTCTTCTTCGAACGGCAGGTCAGAGGTCATGTTGTCGTCGGCTCGCGCCCGGGGCGGCGCAAAGCGATTGTCATTCTGAGCGCAGCGAAGAATCTGCAGCTCCGCGATTGCGCCACGCCGTCATGCGAGACTTCAACGTGAAGGACGTGCCGATGCCGCGACTATTTCGTTCATATGCCGCCGCTCTGGCGACAGTGCTTGCCGCGAGCGCGATCGGCGCTGCCCACGCCGGCGAGCCGGCCATCGTCGTCAAACGCGAGACCGACGCCGGCAAGGAAGTGCTGGTGCGCGGCTTCGCCGAGTTCGACGCCAGTTGCAGCCTGATCCGCGTGCAGACCGTCACCGTCGTCGTGCCGCCGCACGACGGCCGGGTCGAGACCCGCCCCGGCCCCGTCGTCATCGGTCCCAACTGGGTGGGCGGTGGAAACTGCGTCGCCACGACGCTCCAGGGCGTGAACGTGTTTTATGTTCCGGCACCGGGCTTTTCGGGCAGCGATGCCTTCTCGCTTGACGTTCGCTATTCAAAGCGACGTATCGTGCGCGCCGAAGTCGCGGTGACGGTGCGATGAACCGCTTCTAGTAGCCTGTAACTGCGAAATCGGAAGTCGATGCCCGCGCGATATGCGGCCTGCTGCGGCGTTGCGAATGCTCGCGATGCCTACGGGCATCGCTGTGCTTCGCGCCTTGCATCACACCCCGTCTCGCGCGTTCCTCAACTCCCATTTCACAGTCACAGGCCACTAGACGCCGAGCTGCTTTGCCGCCAGCTCTTTCATGATCTCTTCGGCACCGCCGCCGATCATCATCACCTTGACCTCGCGGTAGATGCGCTCGCTCTTCGTGCCGCGCATGAAGCCCATGCCACCGAGGATCTGCACCGCCTGATCGGCGCAGAACTGCATGGTCTGCGTCGCGTGGTTCTTCAGCAGGCAGAGCTCGGCCACCCATCCGGTGTCGACCTGGCCGGCGTCGTGGTGTTCGACCAGCACGGCGAGCCAGGCACGCGTGCTGGCGATGCGCATGCGCATGTCCATCAGCTTGTGCCGGATCGCCTGGTGCTCGACCAGCGCCGCGCCGAAGGTCTTGCGCTCGCGCGCCCAGGCCAGCGCCTCGTCGTAGCAGACCTGCGCGAAGCCGGCGGCGCCGACTGACATGAGCAGCCGCTCGCCGTTGAAGTTTTCCATGATGGCGCGAAAGCCGGTGTTCTCCTCGCCGATTAGGTTGCCTATGGGAACGTGGCAATCGGCGAAGCGCAGCTGCGCCGTGTCGCTGCACCACCAGCCCATCTTGGCGAGCGGCGTGCGCTCGAGGCCCGGCGCGTCGCCGGGCACGGCGATCAGCGAGATGCCGGCCGCGCCCTTGCCGCCGGTGCGCACGGCCAGCGTGATCCAGTCGGCACGCACGCCCGAGGTGATGAAGGTTTTTTCGCCGGCGATGACCCACTCGTCGCCTTCGCGTCGCGCCGTGCAGGCCAGACGCGCCACGTCGGAGCCGCCGCCCGGCTCGGTGATGGCGAGCGCGGCGATCTTCTCGCCGCGCAACACAGGTGGGACGATGCGCTGCCTCAAGGCCTCGCTGCCGTGCGCGACGATCGGCGGCAGGGCGATCGAGTGCGAGAACAGGCTCGCCATCAGGCCGCCGCTGCCGGCGCGGGCGACTTCCTCGGTGGCGATCATGCGCAACCGCATCGGCGCCGGCGTGCCGCCATATTGCTCGGGGTAGCCGATGCCGATCAGGCCGGCGGCCGCGGCCTTCGTATAGAGCCCGCGCGGAAAGGTCTCGGCTTCGTCCCAGGCGACGACGTTCGGCGCGATCTCGCGGTCGACGAAGCGGCGCACGCTGTCGCGAAAGGCAGCCAGCTCGCCGGTGTCGATGGTCGAGGTCATGCCCTTGTCATTCCGAGCGCAGCGAAGAATCTCGGCGACCGCTGGGATCCTTCGCTGCGCTCAGGATGACAGGGGTTCATGTCATCTCGACGAGGCATTGCCGTGCCGCGACCTGGTCGCCCGGTTTGGCGTGCAAGGCGGCGACGGTGCCGGCGCGCGGCGCGCGAAGCTGGTGCTCCATCTTCATCGCCTCGATGACGACGAGCAGCGCGCCAGCCTCGACGGCGAGGCCGGGCGTGGCCAGCACCTGCGTGACGCGGCCGTGCATCGGTGCGAGCAAGGCACCCGAGGCTGCGGCGGCATTGCCGGCGCAGCCATGCAGGCGCGCATCGACGACGGCGATCTCCGCGCCTTCGGCGAGCCACCAGCTCGCGTCGCCGTCGCGAGCGAAGACGGCGCGCACCGGGCGGCCGTCGACTTCCGCATCGACTTCACCACCGCTCTCGCTGCCGCGGCGCTCGTGCAGGGCGGCGATGCGATGCTCGCCATCGGGACCGCGAGCGATGAAGTCGGCCCGCGTGCCGCTCAGCTGCCAGCGGCGCGCCCCACCCGCGACGGCGAGCGGCACCGCGCAGACGACGACCGGCGACGACGACCAGCCGACCCAGAGGGCGGGCAGGTGCTCGCGCGAAAGCAGGGTCAGCGATGCGGCGGCCAGCGCCTCGAGCCAGGGCGGCGCCGTGCCCTGCCGCGACGCGTCGTCGACGAAATGCGTGGCGAGAAAATCGGTGGTCACCTCGCCGGCGGCAAACTCCGGATGGCGAAGCACTCGCGCCAGGAAAGCGCGGTTGGTCGCCAGGCCGAGGCAGACCGTGCGGTCCAAGGCCTCGGCGAGCTGCGTGACGGCGACCGCGCGCGTCGGCGCGTGGGCTATCAGCTTGCCGAGCATCGAGTCGTAGAACGGGCTGACCTCGGTGCCGGCAGCGAGTGCATGGTCGGTGCGCACGACCGGCGGTGCCGACCAGCGCGCGATGCGGCCGGACTGCGGCAGATAGCCATGGCCGGGATCCTCGGCGCACAGGCGCGCTTCGATGGCGTGGCCACCGGCTTCATAGGCCGCGAGCGCGTCGTCCTGCGTCATCGGCAAGGGATCTCCGGCGGCAACGCGAAATTGCCATTCGACGAGATCGACGCCGACGAGTGCTTCGGTGACGGCGTGCTCGACCTGCAGACGCGTGTTCATCTCGATGAACCAGAACGCGCCGTCCTGGTCGAGCAGGAATTCGACGGTGCCGGCGCCGACGTAGCCGACGGCGCGCGCGACCGATACGGCCGCTTCGCCCATCTGGCGCCGCAAGGCCGGCGAGACGGCGGGCGAGGGCGCTTCTTCGATGATCTTCTGGTGCCGCCGCTGCACCGAGCAATCGCGCTCGCCGAGGTGGATGACCTGACTCTGCGCGTCGGCGAAGACCTGCACCTCGACGTGGCGTGCGCCGGTGACGGCGCGTTCGAGCAAGAGGCGCGCATCGCCGAACGCCGCGCCGGCCTCGGCCGCGGCCGAGTCGAGCGCTGCCTCGAGCTCGTCGTCGCGCGTGACGAGGCGCATGCCGCGGCCGCCGCCGCCGGCGGCCGCCTTCACCATCACCGGCGTGCCGATGCGTAGCGCTTCGCGGCG
>JANXWR010000415.1 GCA_025351025.1 Burkholderiales bacterium
GCTCGAGTTCACGCCGCAGGGCACGCTGGCCGAGAAGCTCCGCGCCGGCGGCGCCGGCATTCCGGCCTTCTTCACCCGCACCGGCGTCGGCACGCTGGTCGCCGAGGGCAAGGAAACGCGCGAGTTCGACGGCCATGTCTATGTCATGGAACGTGCCCTCGTTCCCGAGGTCGCGCTGGTCAAGGCGCAACGCGCCGACAAGAGCGGCAACCTCGTCTTTCGCCGCACGGCGCGCAACTTCAACCCGGCCTGCGCGATGGCCGGCAAGATGACGATCGTCGAGGTGGAAGAGATCGTCGAGACCGGCTCCATCGACCCCGACGCGGTGCACCTGCCGGGCATCTACGTGCACCGCATCGTTCTCAACGCACATCCGGAAAAGCGGATCGAGAAACGCACAGTGCGGGCGGCGACGCCGGCTGACGTCGCGGCGAAGGAGACGACCGAGGCGATCGCCAAGGCCGCCGAAAAGGAAGGGGGCTGACATGGCCTGGACGCACGATCAGATGGCCGCCAAGGCCGCCCATGAGCTGAAGGACGGCTTCTACGTCAACCTCGGCATTGGCCTGCCCACGCTCGTCGCCAACCACGTCCGGTCCGACACCGAGGTCTGGCTGCAGAGTGAGAACGGCATGCTCGGCATCGGCCCGTTCCCGACCGAAGACGAGGTCGACGCCGACCTCATCAACGCCGGCAAGCAGACCGTGACGACCATCCCCGGCTCGTCGATCTTCGGCTCGCACGACTCGTTCGCGATGATCCGCGGCGGCAAGATCAATCTCTCGATCCTCGGCGCAATGCAGGTGAGCGAGAAGGGCGATCTCGCCAACTGGATGATCCCGGGCAAGATGGTCAAGGGCATGGGCGGCGCGATGGATCTGGTCGCCGGCGTCGATCGGGTGCTGGTCCTGATGGAGCACGTCGCGAAGAAGAAAGACGGCTCGGTCGACCTGAAGATCCTGCCCACCTGCACTCTGCCGCTCACCGGCGTGGGCGTCGTCAATCGCATCATCACCGACCTCGCCGTCATGGACGTGACGCCGCGCGGCCTGGTGGTCGTCGAGATCGCCGATCGCGTGAGCCGCGACGAGCTGCAATCGAAGACCGGCGTCAAGCTGCTGTCGTGAAGACCATCGCCGGCGGGGTGCTTGCCATCGTCGAGGACTGGCCCCCGAGCCAGCCGCTCTAGCCAGTCGCCGTCAGCCCTGCTGCTGGCGGCGCATTTCCCTGCGCTTCATCTCGAGGTAGTCGGCCTGGTCCATCTCGTGCAGCTGCGGCGCATAGCGCTCGGTGCTCGCGTACCAGTCGCGGATGCGCTTCTCGAACTGCTCGCCGGGCGGCAGCGCATAGGCGCTGAGGTAGGCGTCGATGGCCAGGTAGTAGCGCATCGTGTTGCGCTCGAGCAGGCCGAGCACGCCGCCGATGTGCACCGGCTGGCCCTCGGCGTTGCGGCCGGTGATCGAAAAGCCCACCTTGTTGCGACCGAGCGTGACGAGGTAGGTCTGCATCGCCATGCGCGCCGCGAAGCCGTAGCCGTAGGCGTAGGACATGTGGATCACGCTGCGCTTCGCGTCGACCGGGATCGCCTCGACCTGGATGCGATAGTTTTTGGTGCTGAGCGGGCCGTCTTCGGCGCTCAGCTGCACGTTCAGGTAGTCGGCCGTGACCGCAGCGACGCGCCACATGAACTCGAGCTCGTAGGCGTCTTCGATCGGCTGGTCGAACTTGCGGCCGACGTTGAGCGAAAGCAGCTTGGTCGCGCCATTGGCCCGACAGCGCTTGACGTTGAGGTGCAGGATGAGGATGTCGCACCAGTGGTCGATCGACTGCAGCGCCTGCTGCACGGTGGCGAACGGATGGTCGACGATGGTGTAGACATCGCCGCGCAGATCGCCCGAGGTCTGCGTCGACTCGAGCACCAGCGGCCGGCCGAACTGGTTGCTGGCGTACTTTTCCTGCAGGGTGGCGTGCTTGGCGCGCAGGGCCGAGGCGTCCTGGGCCAGTGCCGCTCCAGGCAGGAGCAGTGCCACCGCCAGCCACCAGGCGGAACGACGAAGAATCTGCGCGGCCCATGTACTCTGCATCAAAGCCAGTACTCCCAGAGGCTTCCGAACCATTCCTTGGCCCAGGTGCCGACCGGTCGGCGACGCCAGGCCTCGAGGGTGATCTCGTCCGAGTCCGCGGGATCGCGGTCGAACGCCTCGCGCATCTTGACGCCGAATTGCGAGCCCAGTATGACCGCCGTCAGCTCCTGGTTGTGCAGGAAGCTGCGCCAGTCGAGATTGGTCGAGCCAACCGTCGACCAGACGCCGTCGATGAGCGCCGTCTTCGCGTGCAGCAGCGCCTTGCGTCGTTCGTAGAGCTTGACGCCACCGGCGAGCAGCGTGTCGTAGTGGGCGCGGCCGGCGTGGAAGACGAGCGAAGAGTCGGTGACGCTCGGCACGATCATCTTCACCACGACGCCGCGCGCCACGGCCTGCAACAATGCCTTCACGAGCTGCGGATCGGGCACGAAGTAGGCGTTGGTCAGCAGCACCTCGGTGTCGGCGGTGTTGATGGCCGAAATCAGGGTGACGTAGATCTGGCTGAAGAGCTCGTCGGGCGCGCTGCCGATCGCCCGAACCACTTCGTCGCCATTGCGCACGAGCTGGGGAAAGTAGTCGCGTGCGGCCAGCGTCGGGCCCTTCTGGCTCTGCCAGGTGTCCATGAAGAGCTTCTGGAACTGCGCCACGACCGGACCGTCGATCTGCAGGTCGGTGTCGCGCCAGGGCAGGTGCTGCTTCGGATCGCCGCCAGCGCCGGCGCCGGCGCCGCCGCCACCGCTGCCGCCGAAGCTCGAACCGCCCGAATAGACGCTGCTGATGTTGATGCCGCCGAGCACGGCGACGCGTCCGTCGACGACGAGCAGCTTGCGGTGATCCCGCTGGTTCACGTCCCAGCCGGCCTTGGCCTTGAGCGGGTTTACCGGATTGAACATGAGCACCTGGATGCCGGCGTCGATGAGGCGCTGGAAGAAGGCCTTGGGCGTGCCCAGCGTGCCGACGGCGTCGCAGATCAGGTTGACCTGGACGCCCTGGCGCTGCTTCTCGATCAGCGCGTCGGCGAAGCGCTGGCCGGCCTCGTCGCCTTCGAGGATGTAGGTCTCCATGTTGATGTGGTCGCGCGCCGAGGCGATCGCCGACAGCATCGCCGCGTAGGTGTTCGGACCGTTCTCGAGCAAGACGACGTGGTTGCCGAGACTGAGCGGGCTGCCCGAGACCTCCTGCTCGAGCGCCAGGTGGAGTGCCAGCGAGTCGGGGTTCGGGTCGCCGGCGGAGAGTCGTGCCAGGATCTCGCGGCTGCGCTCGGGCGAGACGATGCGGCCGCTCGCGGTCTGGAACTGCACGGCGCCGGGATTGGCCGGCGCCATGTCGGGCGTCAGCACGGGCAACGAGCTGCAGCCGGCGATGCCGGCCAGGGCCAAGACGGCGATTGCGCGGAAGGGGAGGCGGATGCGTCGGAGGGTCATGGCGGGGCCGTTTTTTTCTGCGCCGAAAGTGCGCGCGCCGCCTGCGTCACGAGCTGCGGTCCCTGGTAGATGAAGCCGGTGTAGATCTGCACGATGTCGGCTCCGGCGGCCTGCTTCGAGAGCGCGTCGGCGGCGCTCGTCACGCCACCCACGCCGATGATCGGAAAGCCCGGCCCGAGCGCTGCACGCAGCAGCGCGACGACACGATTGGCCGCGGCGAGCAGGGGCGCGCCCGAGAGCCCGCCGGCCTCGCCGCCGTGCGGCAGGTGCGCGACGGCGTCTCGCGCCAGGGTCGTGTTGGTCGCAATCACGCCGTCGATCGCGTGCTTCTGAAGGGTGGCCGCGATCGCCTGAATCTGGTCGGCGTCGAGGTCGGGTGCGATCTTGAGAAAGATCGGCACGACGCGGCCGTGCTCGTCGGCGAGCTCGCTCCGGCGCGTGCGGACTGCGGCGAGCAGGGAGTCGAGCGCGGCGTCGCCCTGCAAGTCGCGCAGGTTCTTCGTGTTCGGGCTCGAGATGTTGATGGTGACGTAGTCGGCATGTGGATAGACGCCGGCCAGGCCGGCAAGATAGTCGTCGGCGGCGCGCTCGATGGGCGTGGCTGCGTTCTTCCCGATGTTCAGGCCGAGGATGCCGCCGCCTTGGCGAAAGCGTGCACGCTGAACACTGGCAACGAACATGCCCAGCCCGTCGTTGTTGAAGCCAAGCCGGTTGATGAGCGCGTTCGCCTCGGGCAGGCGGAACATGCGCGGCTTCGGGTTGCCGGGTTGCGGCAACGGCGTCACCGTGCCGACCTCGACGCTGCCGAAGCCGAGGGCACCCAAGGCATCGATGCAGCGCCCGTTCTTGTCGAGGCCGGCGGCCAGGCCGACGCGGTTCGGAAAACGCAAACCCGCGACCATGACCGGATCGTCGACGCGGCGCTGCGCGATCGTGCAGACCAGCGGCGTGCGCTGGATCGCCGCCATCGCGGTCAGGGTCAGGTCGTGTGCGTCTTCGGGATCGAGGCCGAACAGGAACCGGCGGGCGAGCGGGTAGGGGACGAGGGACATGAGGGCGACGACGATTCTGGCATTGCCCCGTTGCATACTGGGCGCCGACCCTCACCCCGACCCTCTCCCGCAAGCGGGTGAGGGACAAAAAATAAATGACCGAGCCCCGCATCGAGAAAGACACCTTCGGCGAGATCGCCGTGCCGGGCGACCGGCTTTGGGGCGCGCAGACCGAGCGCTCGCTGCATCACTTCGACATCTCGACGGAGAAGATGCCGCCCGAGCTCATCCGCGCCCTGGCGCTGGTCAAGCGCAGCGCGGCGCACGTCAACCGCGAGCTCGGCACGCTCGACGGGAAGAAGGCCGAGGCCATCGTCGCCGCCGCCGACGAGATTCTCGCCGGAACGCACGACGGTGAGTTCCCGCTCTCGGTCTGGCAAACCGGCTCCGGGACGCAGAGCAACATGAACATGAACGAGGTACTGGCCAACCGCGCTTCGCAGCTGCTCGGCGGGCCGCTCGGCGAGGCGCGCCTCGTCCATCCGAACGACGACGTCAATCGTAGCCAGTCGTCGAACGACGTCTTTCCGACGGCGATGAGCGTCGCCTGCGTCGAGGCCGTCGCGACTCGCCTCGTTCCCGCCGTCGAGGCCTTGCGCGCGACGCTGGTCATGAAGGCCGAGGCCTTTGCCGACATCGTCAAGATCGGCCGCACCCATCTGCAGGACGCAACGCCGCTGACGCTCGGCCAGGAGATCTCGGGCTGGGTCGCCCAGCTCGACCACGGGCTGGCTCACCTGCGCGCCGCGTTGCCGCATTTGTGCGAGCTTGCCTTGGGTGGGACGGCGGTCGGCACCGGGTTGAACGCGCCGCCTTCGTTCGGGGCGAAGGTCGCGGCCGAGCTTACGGCGCGCACCGGCCAGCCCTTTGTCTCGGCGCCCAACAAGTACGAGGCGCTGGCCGCGAACGATGCGCTCGTCCACGCACACGGCGCGCTCAAGACCCTGGCCGCCTCGTTGACGAAGATCGCCAACGACGTGCGCTGGCTCGCCTCCGGGCCGCGATCCGGGCTCGGCGAGATCGCCATTCCGGAGAACGAGCCGGGCAGCTCGATCATGCCGGGCAAGGTCAATCCGACCCAGTGCGAGGCCGTCACCATGCTCTGCGCGCAGGTGCTCGGCAACGACGTCGCCATCAACATCGCGGGCGCTTCGGGCAACTTCGAGCTCAACGTCTTCAAGCCGGTGCTGATCCACAACTTCCTGCAGAGCGCGCGCCTGCTCGCCGACGGCGCACGCAGCTTCGACACGCACTGCGCGCGCGGCATCGAGCCGAACCGGGCGCGCATCGAGGAGCTGGTGCAGCGCTTGCTGATGCTCGTCACCGCGCTCAACCCGCACATCGGCTACGACAAGGCCGCGCAGATCGCCAAGCGGGCGCATCGCAGCGGCTCGACCTTGCGCGAGGCGGCGCTGGCGTCGGGCTGGGTCACGGCCGAACAATTCGACGCCTGGGTCGTGCCGGCGCAGATGATCGGCACGAAATGAGCGGCACAGTACCTGGCCCTTCGCAGGCGGAATTGAAGCGGCAGGTGGGCGAGGCGGCGCTAGCCTACGTTACCCCTGGCAGCATCGTCGGCGTCGGCACCGGGTCGACCGTGAACTGCTTCATCGACGCGCTCGGTCGCCTGCCGGGCGGTGTCGCCGGTGCGGTGTCGAGCAGCGAGGCGAGCACGGCGCGACTGGCCGCGCTCGGCATCCGCGTCTATGCGGCAAGCGAGGTCGAGTCGCTGCCCGTCTACATCGACGGCGCCGACGAGATCGATCACGCCGGCTGCATGATCAAGGGCGGCGGCGGTGCGCTGACGCGGGAAAAGATCGTCGCCGACCTGGCTGCGCGCTTCGTCTGCATCGCCGACGCGTCGAAGCTGGTCGACCGGCTCGGTCGCTTTCCCTTGCCGGTGGAGGTGATTCCGATGGCCGCGGCCCAGGTCATGCGTCGATTCGCGAAGCTGGACGCCGAGGCGCGGGTGCGCGAGGGCTTCGTCACCGACAACGGCGGCCTGATCCTCGACGTGCAGGGCCTGTCGATCGACGATCCGGCCGGGCTCGAGGCCGAGGTCAGCCAGTGGCCGGGGGTTGTCTGCTGCGGCATCTTCGCCCGCAACCGTGCCTCGATCTGCCTGCTCGGCACGCCCGGCGGCGTGCGCACGATGATGTTCTGATCGCTACAGGTCGAGGGCGCAAAAGCGCGTAACCTCCGCCCCGTGCACGCTTGGTGCAGCACACAGGAAGGACGGCCCGTGGCCAAACCCAACTATTCGTTCGAAAAACGTCAACGCGAGCTCGCAAAGAAGAAGAAGAAGGAAGAAAAGGAGAGGGAGAAGGCCGGTCGCAAGGTAGCGACCGAGCAAGGCGGCATGTCGGCGCCGACCGAAGACGGCGTGAGCCCGGCCCCCGCCGATCCGCCCGCCATGGGGCCGACCACCCACTGAACCTCAGACCGCGGCGCCGCGCAACGCGGCCTGGCGCCGATGGTGACGGCTCGCGAATCGGGCCGGGTCGATCGCGTCGATCAGGTCGGCCTCGATCGGCATCGGCGCCCCGGTGACCCAAGACGCCAGCACCTGGCCGCCCAGCGCCGATGCGGCGATGCCGCGCGAACCCAGGCCGATGAATGCGTAGAGCCCCGGCGCACGCGGCGCGAAGCGCGGCTGATCGGGGCGCGGCGAGGTCGCGGCTGCGTCGCAGCCAAGCCCGAGCGCCGCACCCGCCGCTGCGAGCGGCACCGCACCGACAAGAGGCAGGCGATCGGCGCTCGACCAGCGAAACCCGACGCGTCCGCTGACTGCCGCGATGTCGATCGACGGTGGGCTGGCGAGCAGGCCGGCCAATCGCGCCACGTTGCCGCGGTGATCGTCGGCGCGCAGCACCGGATCGGCGTCGTCGGCCTGCGAGCTCGCGCCGAACCAGAGATGGCCGTCGACGGTGGGCAAGAGGTAGCCGCAGCCGGCGATCGGCAATCGTGGTTGGCGTGCCGCGGGCCAGTCGTCGGCCGCGAAGCTGCTGATCTGGCCGCGTGTTCGCGACACCGGCCAAGACGGACCGCCGAGCAAATCGATCGCCGCACCGGCATTGGCGAGGACGACGACGCCGGCCGTCGCGACGACGCGGCCCGAAGGATCGAGCAGCTGCCACAGGTCGCCGTCGCGGCGGAGCGCGGCGATGTTGGTGCCGCAACGGACTTCGCTGCGCCCGGCCGCGCGCGCCATGTAGGAGCGCGCCAGGCCGCGCGGATCGACCCAGCCGCCGCCGGGGAAGTACCAGGCCGGTGCGGCCACGGCGAGGCCGGCGAGCGCGCTGCCTTCATCGGGCGAGACGGCGCGGACCAGGTCTCCAGGCAGGCCGAGTTCGTCGAGAGTCGCCTGCAGTTCAACCGCGTTCGCGGCACGCGGCTCGATGCGCAGCAGTCCCGACATGCTGCCGCGAACGCCGTGCGCGGCGATGGCCGTCGCGACCGCGTGCCGTCCCTCGAAGGCAGCGGCGCGATGAAAACGCGCGTGGCGGCCGTCGTGCCGATGCACCACGGCATGGAAGATTCCCGCGGCGTTGCCCGATCCTTCGCCGGCGAGTGCCGCGCCGCGCTCCAACAGCACCGAAGCGCGACCCAACTCGGCCAGCGCCCATGCTGCGGCACAGCCAGCCAGACCGCCGCCGATGATGGCGACGGGCTCGTGCGGCCCGGCCCGACGCGCCGATTCGACCGTCGCGATGCCGCGCCGCGCGCTGCCCCTGGGCGCGAAGCGCGGCGCGAACCGGGCGACCGTGATCTCGCGCTTGCCCCCGCTGCCTGGCGCCAGACTGATCGCGAAGCCGGCGGCGTGCAGGCCGTCACGCACCGGGCGGGCGACCGACCAGGTCGCGGCTGTCGCCTCGGGTGCGGCGATCCGCGCCATCGCTTTGAACAGGCGCGGCTCCCACATCTGCGGGTTTCTCGCGGGCGCGAAGCCGTCGAGATAGAACGCGTCGGCGCTGGCTACGATCTGCGGCAGCCACGCCGCCACGTCGCCGAAGGCCAGCAGCAGTTGGACGCGACCGGCTTCGAACGTGAGCCGGTGAAGATTGCAGGTCAAAGGCGGCCACGCTGCCGTCAGTTGGGCCGCCAGGGGCGCGAGCTCGTCGTCGCGGGGCAGGCCGGCCAGATCGTCGCGAGAGAGCGGTCGGGCTTCGATGGAAATGAAGTGGAGCTGTTCGCAGCGCTCGGCGTCATCCAGCCAGGCGCGCCAGGTGGCGAGGAAGTTGTTGCCCAGGCCGAAGCCGGTCTCGAGGACCACGAAGCGGTGGCGACTGCGCCAGCGTGCCGGCAGGCCGTTGCCGCTGAGAAAGACCTGGCGGGCCTGTGCCAGGGCGCCCTGGCGCGGGTGATAGCGGTCACCAAACTCCGGGGAGCAGGGGACGCCCTCGTCGTCGAACTCGACGCGCCCGGCGACGACGGGCGCCGTCCTCACGGCGCCGCCGGGAGCGCGGCGATTCGGCGGAGCAGCGCCTCGAGCAAACGTTCGCGCACGCCGTCGAGGCCACGATAGGCGAGCACGGCCGGGGTCATGGTCGAGATTGCATCGTGCAGGCGCTGCGCGTCGTCGCGCCAGCGCAGCATCGCATCGAGCGGTTCGCTGCCGACGTGGATCGTGAACACCGCCTGGCCGGTGCCGGCCACAGGGATGAAGGTCTGGTGCTCGTGGCGAAAGCTGGCATGGGCGGCGATCGATTCGGCATCGGCGTCATCGGGCCAGGGTGCCTCGCCACGCGCCGGATGCTGGTGCAGGCGGGGTTCGGCCGAAACGGTCCAGACGAAGCGCTCCCAGCGATCCGGGCCGGTGACGAGGCGGGCCAGCCGTTCGCCGGCTTCGATCAGCAAGGCGTTGTCGGCGACCGGCGCGTGCACCGCGGCGAAATGGCGCCCGACCTTGTCTTCGGGCGCCCAGCGCGAAGGCAGGCAGACAGCGAGCCAGGGAATCGTCGCCGTGGCGCCATCGATGACCGCGAAGTCTTCTTCGAAGGCGAGACAGAGCAGGGCGGTCGCGCGTTTCGCGGCGGGGAGGAGAGTGAGCAGATCGCCGATGGCGGCCTCGCCGGTTCCTTCGGCTCGCCCCTCGCGGACGGACCAGCCCAGGCGAGGCGCGGCGCATCGGTCCGGGCCTTCGAACTCGAAAGCCGCGGGTGCTAGCAGAGCGGCCTCGTCGGCGATCGCGCGAAGAGCAGGACTCGCGTTGAATCCCGGTGCAGCGACGAGCGCCTCGTGCGAGGTGTTGGCCAGCACCGCCATCTTTTCGCGAAGGTGCCGGCCGTTCGGCCGGCTCGGCGTCAGCTGCTCGATGCCGGGCGCGATCCGACGCAGCCCCGGTTGCATCCGGAACGGCGCGTTGAGCTGGTTGAAATCAAACGGCATGGCACGCAGCGCACAAAGAGAAGGCCCGCCAAAGGCGGGCCCGCTGAATTCAGCGAAGCGTCAATTCGGTCCTTATACCCGCTTGCGGTACTCGTGCGTACGGGTGTCGATCTCGACCTTGTCTCCGGTCTGCACGAACAGCGGCACCGAAATCTCGAGGCCGGTGGCGAGCTTGGCGTTCTTCAGCACCTTGCCCGAGGTATCGCCCTTGACGGCCGGCTCGGTGTCAACGATCTCGCGCACCACCGAGGTGGGCAGCTCGACCGAAATCGCCTTGCCGTCGTAGAACACGACCTCGACCGGCATGCCGTCTTCGAGATACTGGATGGCGTCGCCCATGTTCTCGGACTCGACCTCGAACTGGTTGTACTCGGCGTCCATGAATGCATACATCGGGTCGGCGAAGTAGGAGTAGGTGCACTCCTTCTTGTCGAGGATGATCTGGTCCATCTTGTCGTCGGCCTTGAAGACGACTTCGGTGCCGGAGTTGCTGAGCAGGCTCTTCAGCTTCATGCGCACGGTGGCCGAGTTGCGACCGCCGCGGCTGTATTCGGTCTTCAGCACGACCATCGGGTCCTTGCCATGCATGATGACGTTGCCGGCGCGAATTTCCTGGGCGATTTTCATGGTCGTTATGAGGCGTTCAGGTGACTGCGCGGCGGCTCACGCCCGGCGCAAAGCCCTCAATTCTAGCGTTTCGAGTTGACGAATTCGAGCAGCGTGCTTGCCAGGTCGGCTTGCGCTGCCAGGCGATCGCGCCAGAGGCGACAGTGCGCCGCCCAGGCGGCCGCCTCGGGCAAGGCGAGCGCGACGCGAACGCTGCCGATGCCGTTCCAGACGGCAAGGGTCTCGCGGATGGCGGCGGCGAGCGGCGCCGGCGCGCCTTGCAGGAAGCGAGCGAGAAACGCATCCAGTTTGGCGGTGTGCGCGCCGTCGTCCTGCGGGTAGATCTGCCAGACGAAGGGCGCGCCAGCCCAGATCGCGCGGACCAGCGAGTCCTCGCCGCGCATGAAGTTGATATCGCAGGACCAGAGCAGGCGATCGAAGTCGGTCTGGGGCAGGGCGGGCAGGCAGACGGCGCGCAACGCGCCGCGACGCAGGCCCGGTCCGAGCAGGGCCTGCACCTGCTCGGTGGCCGGACCGGGCGTGAGCAGAAGCAATGTCGGTGCCTCGCCGAGCGTATCGAGCAAGGCGCCCAGGGCCGGATTGCGATAGCAGAAGAGGCTGACGCGACGTTCGGCCTCGCGCAACTCGATGCCCATGGTCGCGAGCCACTCGCGCGCATCGCCGAATTCGCTTCGCCGTTGCAGCAAGCCCGGCTCGCGCAGCAGGCCCCCGGTGCGCTCGCTAAAGCCGGGATAGAAGAACCAGGTCGTGCGTGTTTCGCCGGCTTCGGAAAAGCGCGGCGAAGGCAAGCGGTGCGAGCGCTCGACGAACGACTCGGCGCTCAGGTGCTCGACATTGATGCATACCGGGCGCTGCGTTCCTGCCGCGAGCTCGGCGTCGACGCGAGCGGGGAGGCCGCCGCCGAAGGTCTCGACCAGCACCTCGGACGAGGCGATTGCGGCATCGTCCCAATCGAGCACCTCGACGCCGGCTGCGCGGCCCGGCGCCATCCAGGCAAGCGCGCGGCAGTCGTCGACGAAGAGGCGAACCGCTTCGCCGCGCGCGGCAAGGTCGGCCGCGAGTCGCCAGGCGAAGCCGATGTCGCCGTAGTTATCGACGACGCGGCAGAAGATGCTCCATCGCATCGTCGCCATTATGGGAAGGCGCGGCCCCGGCGGGCCGCGACAGACGCTCGCGGCACAATCGTTGGCGATGACTGACGAGACCGCCGAGCCCGCTTCCGACCCGGCCGCCGCGCGGCGCGAGCGCCTGCTCGCCGAGGTCGCGGCGCTGCCCAACCTGCCGGGCGTCTATCGCTACTTCGACGCCAACGGCGGCGTCCTCTACGTCGGCAAGGCCCGCGAC
>JANXWR010000447.1 GCA_025351025.1 Burkholderiales bacterium
GGAAATCGGTGGCTACCTGCATGCGCTTGAAGGACCCTTCGGCGACCACACCGGCTATTACAACGAGGCCGACTGGTTTCCGGTGTTCGAGATCTCGCGCCTGACGCACCGCCAGGACCCGATCTACCACTCGACCTACACCGGCAAGCCGCCCGACGAGCCTGCGGTGCTCGGCGTCGCCTTGAACGAAGTGTTCGTGCCGATCCTGAGGAAGCAATTTCCCGAGATCACCGACTTCTACCTGCCGCCCGAGGGCTGCAGCTACCGGATGGCGATCGTCTCGATCGCCAAGCGCTACCCGGGGCACGCCAAGCGGGTGATGTTCGGCGTCTGGAGCTTCCTGCGCCAGTTCATGTACACCAAGTTCATCGTCGTCGTCGACGACGACGTGAACGCCCGCGACTGGAAAGACGTCGTCTGGGCGATCACGACGCGCATGGACCCGGTGCGCGACACGGTCCTGGTCGATCACACACCGATCGACTATCTCGACTTCGCCTCGCCGGTGTCCGGCCTGGGCGGCAAGATGGGGCTCGACGCGACCAACAAATGGCTCGGCGAGACGCAGCGCGAATGGGGCCGACCGATCCGCCACGACGCCGCGGTCGAAGCCCGCGTCGCCGGGGTGATCGCGGCGATCGCAGCGCGGCGCTGAGGCCGAAGCCGCGGACCGCCGCGCCAGCCGCCGCCCTGCCTAGGTCTTGCGGCGCCGGACGGCGCGCTTGGCCGGTGCGGTACCGGCAACGGCGTGACCCGCATCGTGCGAGGCCGCGGCCGGCTTTGCCGCCGACTTGCCCGACTGCAAGCCCTCCGACATGCCGATCAACACGCCGCTCACCAGCGCCGCGTAGCTGTCGAGCATCGCCTGCGCGGCGCGCATGCTGCTGGCACGCGTGTCGCGCAGCGTCGTCTGCGCCTGCGCGAGCAGCGATTCGACCGTCTGCGTGGCCTGCGCGCCGGTGTCGCTGCCCTTGATCTTGAGCGCTGCCAGGGCCTGCTCCCACCGCGCCTGCAGCGGCCCGGCGGTCTTGCTCGCCTTGGCGATGGCGCCGAAGAAGGTGTCTTCCATCTTCTCGATGTTGGCCAGCGCATCCTTCATCGGCTTTTCGCCGAGGCCGACGCCATGGCTGACGAACTGCTCGAGCGCCTTGCGGTTGGCCTCGACGGCCTGCAGCAGGGCCGAGTCGATGCCGGCGAGCGCCTTGCCGAGCATGGCCTCGACGTCGACCGGGCTGCCCGGATTCCTGGCCGCGCCCATCGAGGCGGCGCCGGCGACGGTCTTGACGACCTTCTTGATGCTGTCGAGCGTGAGCTCGCGTCCCTGCAGCGCTTGCAGCGTCGCATTGGCGACCGCCTTGCGCAGCGTCTCGCCCTGCTTCGCGCCCGCCTCGGCGAACATGGTGATGAGAGCGTCCTGGTCGATCCCCGACTTGATCATGTGCGTTCCTTCGTTCGTTTGATGTGCCTGGCGCGCTGCGTCTCGCCGACGTGGCCGACTCAGCCCTACTGCATGTGCTGACCGCCGTTGATGGCGATGTTGGCCCCGGTGACGAAGGCCGCCTCGTCGGAAGCGAGATAGATGATGAGGCCGGCCACTTCTTCGGGCTTGCCGAGCCGGCCGACCGGGATCTGCGGCAGGATCTTCGTGTCGAGGATCTCCTGCGGGATCGCCGTCACCATCTTCGTGCCGATGTAGCCCGGCGAAATCGTGTTGACGGTGACGCCCTTCTTGGCCACCTCGAGGGCGAGCGCCTTGGTGAAGCCGTGCACGCCGGCCTTGGCCGCCGAATAGTTAGTCTGGCCGAAGGCGCCCTTGCTGCCATTCACCGACGACACGTTGATGACGCGGCCCCAGCCGCGCTCGACCATGCCGTCGACGACCTGCTTGCTCATGTTGAACAGACTGTCCAGGTTGGTGCGCATGACCGCGTCCCAGTTGACCTTGTCCATCTTCTTGAAGGTCATGTCGCGAGTGATGCCGGCGTTGTTGACGAGCACGTCGACGGCGCCGACCTTGCTCAGCACCTCGGCCACCGCCCGGGAGCAGGAATCGATGTCGGCGACGTCGCAGGCCACGGCCAGCGGCTCGTAGCCGTTGGCCTTCATCCCGGCCAGCCACTCGCCCGAGGTCTTGTTGCCCGGCGAATAGGTGACGACGACGCGATAGCCGGCGTCGGCCATCTTGGTCGAGATCGTCTCGCCCAGCCCGCCCATGCCGCCGGTGACGAGCACCACGCGACCGTTACCGCTCGCTCCAGCCATGTCAGTCTCCGTCGTTGCGATGGCTCCTATTCTGGCGCGAAGACGGACTTGGCAACCCTGTGGAAGCCCGGGTTTTTGCAGGGCCGCTGGCTTTCAGCCGAGCCGCTCGCTTGCCGGGCGCGGCCTCGCTGGAGGGGCAGGCCACGGCGAGGCGCCGTCCCGAAGCTATGCCGCCTCGGCTTGGCGAACGCGCCCGCTGAGATGCGCCGAGCCCCAGTCACGGATCGCCGCGATGACCGGCACGAAGCTGCGCCCCTTGCCGGTGAGCCGGTACTCGACCTTGGGCGGCACGACGCCGAAGTCCTTGCGGTCGATCAGGCCGTTCTCGGCCAGCGCTTTCAGCTCGCGGCTCAGGACGCGGGGCGCGATCTCGGCCGTGCCCTCGGCGCCGCGCAGCAGGCCGCTGCGTATCTCGCTGTAGCGCAACGGACCGTCTTTCAGATCCCAGACGATGCGCAGCTTGTACTTGCCGCTGATGATCTTCTGGAAGGCAGCGACCGGGCAGCCGCAGGCAGGTTTGGTTCGGGCGTTCGGCATGGTCGAATCATAGTATCGTTTTTGTCCATACTTGCCAGAATGCTCCTTCGAGCGCCCAATCGCCACGAGACGCCTTCGAGGCCTGAAGGCAGCGGCAATCAACGCACTTCGGAGCCGACATGAAGACCTTTCTCATCAAGTACCAGTTCAAGGCGGGCTCGCCCGAGGACTGGCATCGGCACATCGGCCGCTTCATCGCCGCGCTCGACAGCGACCCCGACCTGAAGGGAAAGATTTCCTACCGCTGCATGAAGGAGACGAACGGGTCGGGCTACTACCACCTTGCCTCGCCGACGACCGACGAAGCCGCTGCCGCGCTGCAGACCAGGGACTTCTTTCGTCCCTACACCGAAGAGACGCGGCGCGTCGCCGGCGGCGTGGTCGAGGTCGTGCCGCTCGAGGTCATCGCCGAGACGAGCTTTCGCGCCTGAGGCCGGCGCGCTGCCTCATGAGGCAGCGCATTCGGCGAGGCGCCGTTCGAGATAGAGACGCTCGGCGGGATTCCGCACCAGCGCCAGCGCGGCGCGATAAGCGTCGGCCGCTTCGCCGCGCCGGCCGAGCCGACGCAGCAGGTCGGCGCGCGCCGCCGGCAAGAGGTGATAGCCCGAGAGCTCGCCGCCCTGCGCGAGCCGTTCGATCCAGACCAGGCCGTGCTCGGGACCCTGCGCCATCGCCAGCGCGACGGCGGCGTTGAGCTCGACGACCGGTCCGGGCTGCTCGCCGAGCAGCCCGCCGTAGAGGACGGCGATCTGGCGCCAGTCGGTCTGGTCGGCGCGCGGCGCTTGCGCATGCAGCGCGGCGATCGCCGCCTGCAGCTGGTAGGGCCCGCGCCGGCGTTGCCGCAATGCTGACTCGAGCACGGCCAGGCCTTCTTCGATCTCGCCGCGCTGCCAGCGACTGCGGTCCTGCTCCTCGAGCGGCACCAGCGCGCCGTCGCCGCCGACGCGCGTGGCGCGGCGTGCGTCGTGCAGCAGCATCAGCGCGAGCAGGCCTTGCACCTCGGGCTCGTCCGGCATCAGCACGGCAAGCAGGCGGCCCAGGCGGATCGCCTCGGCGCAGAGGTCGGGGCGGATCAGGCCGTCATGCTCGGTCGTCGCATAGCCTTCGTTGAAGATCAGGTAGACGACGCCGAGCACCGCCTGCAGGCGCTCCGGCAGCAGCTCTCGCGCCGGCACCTCGTAGGGAATGCGAGCGTCGAGGATCTTGCGCTTGGCGCGCACCAGGCGTTGCGCCGTCGTCGGCTCGGGTTCGAGAAAGGCGCGCGCGATCTCCCGCGTCGACAGGCCGCCGAGCGTGCGCAGGGCGAGCGCCACCTGCGCCGGTTGCGCGATCGCCGGATGGCAGCAGGTGAAGACCAGGCGCAGCCGGTCGTCCTCGACGCCCGAGAGCGCCGCCGTGTCGATATCGCCGGCCTCGGCTTCCGGCGCGGCCATGTCCGCCGGCTCGTCGGTGTAGAGCGGGCCTGTGGCGCGGCGCCGCAGCAGGTCGAGAGCGCGGCGCCGTGCCACCGTCGCGAGCCACGCCGCCGGCGCCGCGGGCAGGCCCTGCGCCGGCCAGACCTCGAGTGCCTTGGTGAAGGCGTCCTGCATCGCGTCTTCGGCGAGCTCGAAGTCGCCGACGCGGCGGATCAGGCCGGCGAGCAGGCGCGGGCCCTCCGTGCGGCAGATGCCGTCGATGATCGGCGTCAGCATGGCTCGGCTCTCGCCCTATCGACGGCTAGCCCTTCCTCACATCATCAGCACGGCCCGATAGAGGATGAGCAGCGAGGCGACCACGGTGACGAGGATCGTCAGGCCGGCGCCCGCTTGCCGCCCCGTGCTGCCGTCGAGCGAATGGCTGAGGCCCCAGGCACTGGCCAGGCGGGCGATGACGAGGGCCACGCCGAGGATCAGGATGAGCCAGCGCCAGGCCACGCTGGCCTCGGCGAAGGCCAGGACGATCAGCGCCAGCGGCGCGTGCTCGACCAGATTGGCATGGGCGCGGATCGCCTGGCCGAGCTCGGCATGGCCGCCGTCGCCGGCGTTGACCTTGAAGCGAACGCGAAGGGTGATGACGCGAACCGCGAGCAGCACGGCGAGCAGGCCGATGAGGGCGGCGACGGTGGCGGAGATGGTCGGGAAAGATGTCATGACTGGCCTTTCGTGGCGCGCGCGGCCGAGCGGGCCACGCGCTGGGGTCGTTGAACCTTACTTGTCGCTCGGCGCGGAGTGGCCGAGGGGGCGCACCTCGATCGAGCCGCCCATCGCTGCCGGGCAGCGCGCTGCCCAGTGCACGGCGTCGTCGAGGTTGGGCACGTCGATCAGGTAGTAGCCGCCGAGCTGCTCCTTGGTCTCGGCGAAGGGTCCGTCGGTGGTCACGGTCTTGCCGTTGCGGACGCGCACCGTGGTCGCGCTGTGCGTCGGCTTCAGCTCGGCGCCGCCGCGCAGCACGCCGGCCGCCTGC
>JANXWR010000469.1 GCA_025351025.1 Burkholderiales bacterium
GGCGGCCGCGCCGAGGCCGACGACGCCGTACGAGAGCAGCGGGTTGGCGCCGAACAGCATCATCAGGCAGCCGATGACCTTGATCGCGTTCGAGACGAACATGACCTTGCCCTTGGGCACTGCGTCGGCGAAGGCGCCGACCAGCGGCGCGAGGATCACGTAGAAGAGCGCGAACATCGGCGTCAGCGCCGGGATGTGCCAGGAGGGCGCGCCTCCCGTCTTGAGCATCTCGATGGCCGCCACCAGCAGTGCGTTGTCGGCCAGCGAGCTGAAGAACTGCGCCGACATGATCGTGTAGAAGCCTTTTTTCATTCGCTTCGTATGTCGGCGTTGGGGGACTTGTGTCCGCCCGTGTCTCCTGCGGCGGCGGTTATAGCACGCGAGTTTTGACGCTCGAGCCGGCGCCGCGCCGCTGCTCCTGCGACTGGCAGAATTCCCGCATGCCGCGCCCGATCGAAGCGCTCGTCCATGCGGACGCACTCGCTGCCAATCTCGTCGTGGCACGCGAGGCCTCTGCCGGCGCCCGGGTCTGGGCCGTCGTCAAGGCCAACGCTTACGGTCACGGTATCGGCAATGTCTACGCCGCGCTGAAGGGTGCCGACGGTTTTGCCCTGCTCGATCCGGCCGAAGCGGAACTGCTGCGCGATCTCGGCTGGCGCGGCCCGATCCTCCTGCTCGAGGGTTGCTTCGGCCCGCGCGACCTCGACACCTGCTCGCGCCTGAACCTCTGGCACACGGTGCACCACGAGGCGCAGATCGACTGGCTGGCTGCGCACAAGACCGGGCAGTCGCAGCACGTCTTCCTGAAGCTCAACAGCGGCATGAACCGGCTCGGCTTCGCGCCTTCCGCCTATCGCGGCGCGTGGCTGCGCCTCGACGCCCTTCCGCAGGTGAGCGGCATCACTCTGATGACGCATTTCGCCAATGCCGACGCGCTCGACCCGGCGTCAGTCGATGCCTCGCTGGCCGCCTTCGAGGCCGCGACGGCCGAGCTGCCGGGCGAACGATCGATCTGCAACAGCGCCGCGACGCTGCGCTTCGGCGCGCGCTTGGCCGCATCGGCGGGCGACTGGGTGCGGCCGGGCATCCTGCTCTACGGCTCCTCGCCCGACTACCCGGCGCACAGTGCCGCCGACTGGGGCCTCATGCCGGCGATGAGCCTGCGCGCCGAAGTGATCGCCCTGCAGACGCTCGCCGCGGGTGCCAGCGTCGGCTACGGCTCGAGCTTCACCGCGCCGCGGGAGATGCGCATCGGCGTCGTCGCCTGCGGCTATGCCGACGGCTACCCGCGCGTCGCGCCGGGCAGCAACGCGCGCGGCACGCCGGTGCTCGTCGACGGCGTGCGCACGCGCATCGTCGGCCGCGTCTCGATGGACATGATCACGGTCGACCTGACGCCGGTACCAGAGGCGCAGGTCGGCAGCATGGCGACGCTCTGGGGCGTGGCCGACAACGGCGCCGTGCTCTCGATCGACGAGGTGGCGCACGCCGCCGGCACCGTCGGCTACGAGCTGATGTGTGCGCGCGCGCCGCGCGTGCCGGTGCGTATCGTCGCGCCCGCTTGATGAGCTTGCCTAGCCAGTGAACGCGCCGCCGCTCGTCGTCGATGAGTCCGAGGTCGAGATCACGGCGGTGCGTGCGCAGGGTGCGGGCGGGCAGAACGTCAACAAGGTGTCGAGCGCCGTGCACCTGCGCTTCGAAGTCGCCGCCTCGTCGCTGCCCGAGGCCGTGAAGGCGCGCCTGCTCGCCATGGCGGATCGACGCTTGAGCGACGAAGGCGTGCTCGTCATCAAGGCACAACGCCATCGCAGCCAGGACCTGAATCGGCGCGACGCCTTCGAGCGGCTCAACGCGCTCGTCGCCGCCGCGGCCGAAGTGCCGCTCGTGCGCAAGCCGACCCGGCCGACGCGGGCCTCGAAGCGGCGTCGCCTCGAAGCCAAGGGCGTTCGCGCCGAAGTCAAAGCGGGCCGGGCCAAGGTCGTCGACTGACCGGCGGCGCCGGCGCCGCTCGCGCCGGGCAGAGACATTTCGCGCCGCGCCCGGGCGGTTCGTCGCAAGGGCATCGCCGCGCCGGCTGCCCGTTCCTAGAGTCGCGCCATCGCCACTCAAATCGGAACTGCGAGGCCACCACGAAACACCACCTGTCTTCCATCGCCGCGGTCACCTTCGGCGCCGTGCTTTCGGCCCTGGTCGTGGCATCCCATCCGGCGCAGGCACAGACCTGCGCCAACGTCGAGGTGCAGAACGTCCGGCCCGAGCAGGGCATGCTCATGATTGCCGCCTATGCCGATGCGAGCGGCTTCGCCGGCAAGACGCCGGTCGCGGCGCTGCAGATGCGTCCGGCACGGCGACGACGTTGACCTTTCCGCTCTGCGGACTGAGCGGCGGCAGCGTCTCGCTCAACCTGTTCCAGGACCTCAACGGCAACGGCAAGCTCGACGCCAACGTGCTCGGCGTACCGATCGAGCCCTGGGGCGCCTCGGGCAAGCCGGCGGCGATGTCGGCACCGACCTGGGACACGACCGTGGTGCCGCTCGACGGCTCGACCATCGTCGTCAAGCTTTCGAAGTGACGCCGGACACAGGAGAACGCGTCATGAACACCTCATCCACGATCACCCGCCGCGACGCCCTGCTCGCTCTCGGCGCGTTCGGCGGCGCCACCGCCTTGCCCGGACTGGCGACGGCCGCGCCGCCGGTGAGCGAAGGCGCCTCCTTCGACGCCACCATCGCCGACGCGCCCTGGCTGGTACCGTTCAAAGGTCTCGACGATCGCGATCCGTCGCGCACCGACCTGCGCTGCGACGCGCTCCAGGTCACCGGCCGCTGGCCGGCCGAGCTGCGCGGTCGCTTCTACCGCAACGGACCTGCCCTGTTCGAGCGCGCCGGCCAGCGCTATCACCACTGGTTCGATGGCGACGGCATGGTCCAGCAGTTCACCTTCTCCGGCCGCGGTGTCTCGCACGTCGGCAGGCTGGTGCGCACGCCCAAGCTGGCCGCCGAGCGCGAGGCTGGTCGCTTTCTCTATCCGACCTTCGGCACCGGCATCCAGAGCGAAGCGCCGACGCAGGGCCCGGACTCGATCAACGTCGCCAATACCAACGCCATCGAGCATGCCGGCCGGGTCCTGGCGATGTGGGAAGGCGGCTCGGCCTACGCCCTCGACCCGAAGGACCTGTCGACGCTCGGGCCGGTGACCTGGAAAGACGGCTACGAGCAGGTGCCGTTCTCGGCGCATCCGAAGCTGGATGCGGCCGGCCATCTCTGGAACATCGGCAGCTTCGGCGACAAGATCGTTGTCTGGCACATCGATGCCGCGGGCAAGCTGGCCGGTGTGCAGGTTGGCGAATCGCCGTATCCGAACGGCCTGGCCCACGACGTCGCGATCACGGCGCAATACATCGTCCTGCCACTGCCGCCGGTGAAGATGAATTACGCGGCCATCGCCAGGGGCGCGACGCCCGAGCAGGCCTTCGACTTCCAGCGCCGGGAGCCGCTGCGCATCCTGGTGATGAAGAAGGACGACATCCGCGAGCGCCGCGTCTTCGAGCTGCCGGCGCAGATGGTCTTTCACGTCGCCAACGCGCACGAGCGGCGCGACGGCTCGATTGCGTTCGGCTTCGTCGGCGCGGTCGACGACGAGTTCCTGATCCACGGTGCGGTCGCGCTCGTCGCCGGCCACGTCGTCGGCAGCGTCGGCGCGACGATGCAGTCCGCGGTCCTCGACATGGCGACGGGACGTGCGAGCGTCGAAGCGCTGCCCGGCGTCGTCGAGTTCCCGCGCGTCGACCCTCGGCGCATCGGCGGCGCGACACGCCATGTCGCGAGCGCCGCGTCGTGGAAGGACTATTCCGCCCGGCGCGGCGCCCTCTTCCACGGCGTGCAGCTGCGCGACCTGCAGACCGGCAAGGTCGACCGCTACGACTACGGCGAGCGCATGGTCGTCGAGGAGCACATCGTCGTGCCCAAGGCGCGCGGCTCGGGCGAGCTGGACGCCTGGCTGGTCGGCACTACCTTCGATGCGAAGCGCAAAGTGACGATCGTCAACGTGCTCGATTCGCGCCACGTGGGCGACGGCCCGATCGCGCAAGCGGCTTCGCCGTACTGGCTGCCGCTCGGCTTTCACGGCAACTTCAGCGCGGCGTGACGGCGGGCAAGCAAGCGCACCGCTTGCGCGGCGCTGCTCAGGTCGTTGCGTCGACTGTCAGCCGAGCAGGCGCCGACGCCGGGCCACGTAGCCCATCGCGCCTAGGCCGAACAGCATCAACGCCCACTCCGCCGGCTCTGGAACCGGGTTGGTGATGGCGAGCGCATCGATCTCGCCCTCTCCGGGGGACAAGCCCCCCTGCGGCGAACCGAGGAGCCGGTCGCCCGAGGTGATGGCAAAGATGGTGTACGGGCGGTCGAAGGCCCAGACGCTGGCGAAGTCGTCAGCGTTCTTGCCCGGGCCGAGGTCGTCGACGCCGCGGGTATAGACGTCTGTGATGTGACCCTCTGTGCACGAACTCAGTTCGGCCGAGGTGCAGCCCCAGATGCGGAACTCGAAGGGCTCCCAGAATTCGCCGGTGTTTCCGCTTGTCCAGCCGTGGTCGATGGCAGGAATGGCGAGCAACGAGGTCAGCGCGACGTTGCCGCTGGTCATGAAGATGGCCGGGTCGTACTGAAGCCAGACATGGTCGGCACTGCTCATCGCCGCGCCCGGCGTCGCGCTGCCGTAGGCGAAGCTGGTGCCGTCGGCCGTGCCGGTGACGCGGTCGCCGCCGAACAGGTAGGTGAGGTAGGCCTTCGGTGTGATCGTCCCCGACTGCACGGTGGCGGTGTCGACGAGGGTGGCCGAGCCGACGACGGTAAGTGCCGAGGCGCTCGACAGAGCGGTCGTGAGCAGGGCGGCGAGGGAGATCTTTTTCAGCATCTTGATTCCTTTCGCAGGCGCGACGGCGCCCGGTTCCGAACGGGGTGATCACCGTAGCCCCATGCCGGGTCGATGGCATCCCCTTGTTCGCGGGGGTCGGCCTCATGACCGCGACAATCGGTGGATGGCGAAGGAGAAATCGATCTACGCGTGCACCGAGTGCGGCGGCACGAGCCCCAAGTGGCAGGGCAAGTGCCCGAGCTGCGGCGCCTGGAACACGCTGGTCGAGTCGGTGGCCGAGGGCACCGCGAAGAACCGCTTTTCGGTGCCGTCGCGCGGCCTTACGCCGGCCGAGTCGGTGGCCACCTTGTCGGAGATCGAGTCGGCCGATGCCGAACGCCTGCCGACCGGCATCGACGAGCTCGACCGGGCCCTTGGCGGCGGCATCGTCGCCGGCGGCGTGGTGCTGATCGGTGGCGACCCGGGCATCGGCAAGTCGACGCTGTTGCTGCAGGCGCTCGATTCGCTGTCGCGCGTCGTCAAGGTGCTCTATGTCACCGGCGAGGAAAGTGGCGCCCAGGTCGCCTTGCGCTCGCGCCGCCTCGGCCTGGCCGGCAGCGCCGTGCGCGTGATGGCCGAGATCCAGCTCGAGAAGATCATGGCGACGATCGAGGCCGAGCAGCCCGCGGTCTGCGTTGTCGATTCGATCCAGACCGTCTACAGCGAGGCGCTGACGTCTGCGCCGGGCTCGGTGGCGCAGGTGCGCGAGTGCGCAGCGCAACTGACGCGCCTGGCCAAGGCGAGCGGCACGACGATCATCCTGGTCGGCCACGTCACCAAGGACGGCGCGCTGGCCGGGCCGCGCGTCATGGAGCACATCGTCGACACCGTGCTCTATTTCGAAGGCGACACGCACTCGAGCTTTCGCCTGGTGCGGGCGATCAAGAACCGCTTC
>JANXWR010000493.1 GCA_025351025.1 Burkholderiales bacterium
CTTCGACACCGAGCCCGCGACCTTGCCGCCGAGCGATTCGATCATCTCCTTGACATCGTCGCGGCTCAACGTCGGCAAGGTGCCGGTGAGGACGAAGTTCTTGCCCAGGAATGGTCGCGGTGCTGCGCTCGACGACGCCTCGATAGGCGGCCAGCGAATACCGGCGTCGATGAGCGCGTCGACGACATCCCTGTTGTGCTTCTCATCGAAGAAGGCGTGCACGCTCTCGGCGACGATTGGCCCGATATCCGCGACCTCCAGCAACTCCTCGACTCGCGCCGTCTTTAGTCGCTCGATCTTGCCGAAGTGCATCGCCAGGTCCTTCGCCGTCGTCTCGCCGACGTGGCGGATGCCGAGGCCGTAGAGAAAGCGCGCCAGCGTCGTCTTCTTGCTCGCCTCGATGTTGGCGACGAGGTTGGCCGCGCTCTTCTCGGCCATGCGATCGAGCCCTTCGACGGTCTCCTTCGTCAGCGCGTAGACGTCGGGCAGCGATTCGACGAGCCCGGCGTCGACGAGCTGGTCGACGATCTTCTCGCCGAGCCCTTCGATGTCGAGCGCGCGCCGGCCCGCGAAATGGAGGATCGCGAACTTGCGCTGCGCAGCGCAGAAGAGGCCACCTTCGCAGCGATGATCGACACCGCCCTTCTCGCGCGCCACCTTGCTGCCGCATACCGGGCAGGCGAGCGGCATGCGGAAGTTCGGCACGTAGGGCTGGCGCTTCCCCGGTACGCGGCCGACGACCTCGGGGATGACGTCGCCGGCGCGGCGCACGATCACCGTGTCGCCGATGCGAACACCTTTGCGGCGCACTTCGAAGAGGTTGTGCAGCGTCGCGTTCGACACCGTCGTGCCGCCGACGAACACCGGCTCGAGCTTGGCCACCGGCGTCAGCTTTCCGGTGCGGCCGACCTGAATGTCGATGTCGTTGAGGCGTGTCGTCTTCTCCTGGGCCGGGTACTTCTGCGCCGCCGCCCAGCGCGGCTCGCGCGACTTGAAGCCGAGCCGCTCCTGGAGCTGGCGCGAATCGACCTTGTAGACGACGCCGTCGATCTCGTAGGGCAGCTTCTCGCGCAGTGCCGCGACCCGTGCATGGAAGTCGAGCAGGCCCGGCGCACCGTCGACACGCGCGTGATTCGGGCTCGCCGGCAAGCCCATCGCATCGAAGGCGTCGAGCAACTCGGTCTGCGTCGGCGGCACGGTCCAGCCCTGCACGTCGCCGAGGCCGTAGGCGAAGAAGCTGAGCGGCCGCTTCGCCGCGTTCTTCGCGTCGAGCTGGCGCACGACGCCGGCCGCGGCATTGCGTGGATTGACGAAGACTTTCTCGTTCTTCGCGCCGCCTTGGATGAGTTTTCGCTGCCGCTCGTTCAGCGCCGCGAAAGCGTCGAGCCGCATGAATACCTCGCCACGCACCTCGAGCACCCTCGCGGCCACGCCCTTCAGCTGCCAGGGCACGTCCTTGATCGTGCGCACGGTATGCGTCACGTTCTCGCCTGTTTCGCCATCGCCGCGCGTCGCCGCCTGCACGAGCTGGCCCGCTTCGTAGCGCAGGTTAATCGCGAGGCCGTCGAATTTCATCTCGGCGTCGTAGGCGACGGGCGGATCGTCGTCGCCCAGGCCGAGAGCGCGGCGCACGCGCGCGTCGAACTTCTCCGCGCCGGCGGCGGTGGTGTCGGTCTCGGTGTTGATCGAAAGCATCGGCACGGTGTGCGTCACGGGCTGCAGGCCTTCGAGCACGGCGCCGATAACGCGCTGCGTCGGCGAATCGGGCGTCAGCAGCTCGGGATGCGCCGCCTCGATCGCTTGCAGCTCGTGAAAGAGCGCGTCGTACTCCGCATCGGGAATCTCGGGCGTGTCGAGCACGTAGTAGGCGCGGGCATGACGCAGCAGGACCTCGCGCAGCTCGGCAGCGCGCGCCTCGGCGCGACGACCCGCGGGCCGCGTCTTGTCGTCAGGCGTCGACGAGGCCACGCGTCAGCTCCGCGGCCGGCACGCCGCGGCAGCCGCTTGCGTTCTGCCCGCTCCAGAGCGGCGAGAAGTCGCCGCTGCCGCGTGTCTCGGCCGCCTTGCGCAAGGGCGCGATCGCCGAGGCGGCGAGCGGAAAGGCCGGCGCCGGATCGGCCGCATTCAGGTCGCGCATCAGCCGGTTGACGATGCCGCGCGCCGGCCGGCCGGTGAAGAGCCGCGTCAACGCGGTGTGGCGCGACGCGTCGCTGGCGAGCACCTCGCGATGGACGACGCTGGTCGTCGCCTCCGGGCACAGCAGGTAGACCGTGCCGAGCTGAACCAGCGCCGCGCCGAGCGACAGTGCCGCCGCGACGCCGGCTGGATCGGCGATGCCGCCGGCAGCGATGACCGGCGCCCGGACCGCGCGCACGATCTGCGGCAACAGGGCGAAGGTGCCGGCCTGGCGCGTCAGGTCGTGAGAAAGAAAGTGGCCGCGATGGCCACCGGCCTCGAGGCCCTGCGCGATGATCGCGTCGACGCCTCGCTGCTCGAGCCAAACCGCTTCTTCGACGGTTGTGGCGTTGGCGAAGACCTTCGCGCCGGTCGCACGTACTCTCGCGAGCAAGGCCGGCTCGGGCAGACCGAAATGAAAGCTGACGACCGCGGGGCGAAACTCCTCGATCAAGGCGGCGGCGCCGGCGTCGAAGGGCAGCCGACCGGGACCGGTCGCGATGGCATCGACATCGAGGCCGAGCTCGCGGTAGTACGGCGCCAAGGCGGCGCGCCATGCCGACTCGCGCTGCGCGTCGATGACCGGTGGCGAGTGGCAGAAGAAGTTGAGATTGAACGGCCGGTCGGTCGCTGCTTGCAGCGCCGCGAACTCGCGCCGCGACGCCGCGAAATCCAGCATCGCGCAGGGCAGCGAGCCGAGGCCGCCGGCGTTGCTCACGGCAACCGCGAGCGCGTGATCCTGCACACCGGCCATCGGCGCCTGGATGACGGGAAGGTCGAGTCCGAGCGCGCGCTGCAACTCGCTCATGGCGCCTCAGCTGAACAGGCGCCGCGCCGCCGCCGATCCGGCAGCGAGGTCGCGTGCTTCGAGCAGGGTGTAAAGCTGGCCGAGCTCGGCGCCGATCGTGGCGAAGCCTTCGCCGCTGAGCGGCCGCTCGTTGTCGTCGACGATGGCCGCGTCCATGCCGACGGCGAGCGCCTGCGCCGCTGCCTGCCAGGCGCGAAACGGCTCGACCGACGAGTCGGACTGCGGTACATCGAAGGCGAGCGTCACATCGCGCACCGCGGCGCGGTCGGGCTCGTCGGACAGCGCCGCCTGCGAATCGAAGGTCAGCGTGAGCAAGGGCGGTGCGCCCTCCTCGCTCGCCGGGTAGACCAGGCGCCCGGGCACGACGCCGGCGACGAAGCCGTGCCGACGCGCATGCTGCTGGATGTAGCCGACGCTCCAGGGCGCGCCGGGCGCATGCAGGTGCACGGCGAGCTGCGCGTCGTGCTGGCTGGCGAAAGCGTCGAGTTCGCGGGCGCGCGCCATCACCTCGAGCATGTCGGGAAAATCGACGGCCGCGCCGATCGCCTCGGCGAGCCCCTGGATGCGCTGCACGAACTCGGAGTATTCGATCTCGTTGAGCGCGCCGGTCCGACTGGCGAGCTGCACGCCGGCCTGCAGCTCGGCATAGCGCTGCCCCGGCGCCGGTGCCTCCCAGCGGCCGGTCTCGACGTTGCGGCCCTCGACCAGGACGAGCTTGCTGCCGACGAATCGCTTGGCCGCGAGATGCGGCGCGATGGCCTCGCCGGCGACCGGCGCCTCGATGGTGAAGGTGGCAAAGGCATCGATCAGGGCATCGAGCTGCAAGGGCACGCGCTTCGACAGGCGCCGCGCCGGCGCGACCTCGCCCGAAGGGTGCTCGGCGTCGGCGTCGTCAAACCCCGGCTCGTCGCGCGCGCTCGACGCGGCAGCGCTCGGCTCTTCGCGGCTTTCGCTGGCGCGCTTCGGCCCCGCGCGGCGCGCCTGCCAGGCGCCGTGCGCGATGACGCCGGCCAGAACGACGCCGCCAAGGGATGCGAGCGCGACCGTCAGCGTGTTCATCGTCGCGAGCGCGGGCTCAGGCCGCTTCCGCCAGCCGCGCCGCACCCGGCATGTCGACGGTGACGATGCGCGACACGCCTTGCTCCTGCATGGTCACGCCGATCAACTGCTCGGCCATCTCCATGGCGATGCGGTTGTGGCTGATGAAGAGGAACTGCGTCTCCTTCGACATCTCGGTGACGAGCCGGGCGTAGCGCTCCGTGTTGGCGTCGTCGAGCGGCGCATCGACCTCGTCGAGCAGGCAGAACGGCGCCGGGTTGAGCTGGAAGATCGCGAACACGAGGGCGATCGCAGCAAGCGCCTTCTCGCCGCCCGAGAGCAGGTGGATCGAGCTGTTCTTCTTGCCGGGCGGCTGCGCCATCACCTGCACGCCGGCATCGAGAATCTCGTCGCCGGTCATGACGAGGCGCGCCGTGCCGCCGCCGAACAGCGTCGGGAACATGCGGCCGAAATGCTCGTTGACCTGGTCGAAGGTCGTGCCGAGCAGCTCGCGCGTCTCGAGGTCGATCTTCCTGATCGCGTCCTCGAGCGTCGACATCGCCTCGCCGAGGTCGGCGCTTTGCGCATCGAGGAAGCCCTTGCGCTCGCGGGTGCTGGTCAGCTCCTCGAGCGCGGCCAGGTTGACGGCGCCGAGCGCCTCGATCTCGCGGTGCAGCGTGTCGATGCGGCCCTGCAGTCCGGCCAGCTTGACGTTGCTTTCCTCGATGCCGCGCACCACCGCTTCGCGATCGGCGCCCGCCAGCTCGAGCTGCTCGAGGTATTGGGCGCCGCCGAGATGCGCCGCCTGCTCTTCGAGCTGCAGCGCACCGACCTTGTCGCGCAGCGGTTGCAGCGCATGCTCGTGACCGAGGCGTGCCTCGTCGGCATGGCGCAGCTTCTGCGACAGG
>JANXWR010000507.1 GCA_025351025.1 Burkholderiales bacterium
CGTTGAAGGGCGACGACGCGACCCGGCTTCGCCACAGCGTGCCGCCGAACTTCTTCACCAGCTCGTACTCGCCGGCGTCGTCCTCGAAGGCGGCGACCGGGGCGAGAAAGTCGCGCGCGTTGGCCAGCCCGTTCGAGCCGATCGGGCCGAGCTCCGGCAGGCGAAACGGCGCGCCGTAGTTCTCGCAGACGTAGGCGCGCGCCGCGCCGTCGGGCAGCGCCACCTTCCAGGCGATGCCGCGCGGCACGAGCGCGACCTCGCCCGGCGCGACCTCGAGCCGGCCGAGCTCGGTGGTAATCGAGAGGCGGCCCTGTTGCGGCACGATCAGCATCTCGCCGTCGGCGTTGACGAAGGCGCGCCGCGCCATCGAGCGGTTGGCGATGACGACGTGCGAGGCGACGCCGCTCTGCGCCGCTTCGTCGCCGTTGACGACCCAGGTGCGCAGGCCGTCGATGAAGTCGAGTGGGGTGTCGCTCGCCGCCGGCAGCGCCAGCGGCAGCCAGCGCAGCGGGTCGGGGCCGATCGCCACGCCGTCGCGCGCGCCGGTCTTCAGAAAGGGGTGCGGCAAGGGCTCGTAAGCCGCGGCCTGCACCGAAGGGCGCCGACGGTAGGTCCAGGTGCGCAGGTTGGCGGCGCGCGGCGCCGTAAACGCGCTGCCGCTGATCAGCTCGGCGAACAGCCCCAGCGGCCCGCGCTGCGGGCTGTTGCGGCCGACCGGCAAGGCGCCCGGCAGCGCCTCGGTGGCGTGCTGGTTGCCGAAGCCGGAGAGATAGGCCAGCGTGTCTGCCATTTCAGCGCCCGCCGGGCCTCCCCAAGGGCGCTGACGCCCCCTCGGGGGGCAGCGAACGAAGTGAGCGTGGGGGCATCGCGACTCAGCCCAGAGCGGCCCACATCGCCTTGTCGCGCTCCGCGGTCCAGATGCGCGGGTCGCGATGCGCCGTCGCTTCGTCGTAGGCGCGCGAGACGTCGAACGGCATGCAGTGCTCGTAGATGAACTGCTGGCCATACTTGGGGCGCAGCACGGCGTCGGTGTCGGTGTAGACCTTCTTCAGCTCGTGACCCTGGGCGACGCCGGCCTTGACGCTGGCGTACAGCTCGCTGATGAAGGCGCGCGTCGTGGCGATGCCTTCACGGCACATCGCCGGGTTGGTCAGCGCCGCGCCGCGGCCCGGAACGATCGAGGTCGCGCCGAGCGCTTCGACCTTGTCGAGCGTCGCCGGCCAGTCGTTGAAGTAGGCATCGCCGGCATAGGCGGTGGCGCCGTACTCGACCAGGTCGCCGCTGAACAGGATCTTTTCCTTCGGCAGCCAGGCCACGGTGTCGCCCTTGGTGTGGCCGCGGCCGAGCTGCGTCAGCCTGACTTCGACCTTGCCGAGCCAGAGCGTCATCTCGCCCTTGAACGTGAGCGTCGGCCAGGTCAGGCCGGGGATCGTCTCGACCGCCTGGAACAGGCGCGGAAAGCGCTCGATCTCGCTCTTCATGTCGGCGGCGCCGCGCTCGACGATGAGATCGCGCGTGTCCTCGCTGGCGATGATCTCGCTGGCGCCATAGGCGCTGGCGCCGAGCACGCGCACCGCATGGTAGTGGCTCATCACCACGTACTTGATGGGCTTGTCGGTGATCTCGCGGATGCGGCGGATGACGTCGGCGGCCATCACCGGCGTTGCCTGCGTATCGATGACCATGACCGCGTCGTCGCCGATGACGACGCCGCTGTTCGGGTCGCCCTCGGCGGTGTAGGCGTAGGCGTTGTCGGCGAGCCTGGTGAAGGTGACCTTCTTCTCGGCGAGATCGGCTTGGGAGGCGAAGGTTTTGCTCATGGTCGTTCCGGGCTCGCACTGTGGGAAGCTGTCATTCTGAGCGAAGCGAAGAATCTGGTGGTCGCGTCGAGATCCTTCGCTTCGCTCAGGATGACAGGCGCGCGAGGAATGCGACGACCGCGTCATGGAAGTGATCCGGCAGTTCGGTGACGCTCAGGTGCGAGGCTTCGTCAAAGACCGTCAGCACCGCGCCGGGAATGCGATCGGCGATCGCCATGGCCATCTCCGGCGTCGCACCGACGTCGCGGCCGCCGGCGATGACAAGCGTCGGCGCCTTCGCCTCGTGCAGGCGATCGAGCCAATCGACGCCGGCCACCGCGCGACAGCAGGCGACGTAGCCAGCCGGATCGCAGCGCAGCAGCTTCGCACGCAACGCCAATGCCTCGGCAGGATGCGCGGCGCGATAGTCAGCGCCGAGATAGCGCTCGACGACGGCGTCGGCCACCGCCGCCATGCCGCCGTGCTCGACGGCGGCGATGCGTGCCGCCCAGGTCGCCGCCGCCGCTTCCGGATAGCGCGCCGTGGTGTTGGCGAGCACGATGCGGCCGAGCAGCTCCGGATGGCGGATCGCCAACCCTTGCCCGACCATGCCGCCCATCGACAGGCCGATCCAGGCGACCGGGCCGCGACCCCATTCGCGGATCAGCCGTGCCGCGTCGTCGACCAGATCCTCCATCGCATACGGTCCCGGCGGGCGCGCCGATTCGCCATGGCCGCGATGTTCGTAGCGCAGCACGGTCATGGTCTTCGCCAGCCGCGCGGCGAGCTCGTCCCACATGTGCAGATCGAGCCCGAGCGCGTGGCTCAGCACGACCGGCGGTCCCTCGCCCTGCACCGTGACATGCAGCTGCGGCGCGCTGAAGGTGTGATGCTCGGCGACGCGCACGGCGCCCGCGAGCGATTGCGACGGCGGCAGCTTGCCGGCCGCGCGCAGCAACTCGCCCGTGATCTTGAAGGCGGTGTTGGCCGCCGGCACGCCGCAGTAGATCGCGCCCTGCATCAGCGTTTCCTTGATCTTCTCGAGCGAGACGCCGTGCTCGATCGCCGCCTTGCAATGCAGCTCGAACTCTTCCCAGCGCGCCAGGCCCATCGTCATGCCGAGCACGAGCAGGCGCCGCGTGTCGTGATCGAGCCCGGGCCGGCCCCAGATGTCGTGCCAGGCGTAGCGCGTGATCAGGCTCTGGAAGTCGGCGTTGAACTCGCTCGCGCCGGAGAGCGACCTGTCGACCCAGGCGTCACCGAGAACGGCGCGGCGGTTGACGAGGCCGCGGTCGAAGTCGTCGGCACGGTCGGTCATGTCAGGCTTCCTCAAGCGGTCGAAAGCGCGTCGAGCTGAGCTCGGGCCATGGACGCGGCTTGGCGCACTGCGGCCTCGACGTCGGGCACGGTGGCGCCTGATGCGGCCGGCGAACGATGGTGGGCGTCGATGTTGGCGCGCATGCGCCCCGCATCGACCTCGAGCCCGCTGGCGCAGGCCTCGGCCAACGCATGCACCGCGCCGTGCGCCGCCATGAAAAGCGCGGGCCAGGTTGCCAGCTCGGCCTGCCAGTTGCCGAGGCCCCGCTGGTGCTCCTGCGGCATCGCCGCGAGCAAGGTCACCACCAGCTGCGGCGCCCGCGGCGCGGCGGCCACCGCGACCATCGCCGCGACCGGATTGCGCTTGTGCGGCATCGCCGACGAGGTGCCGCGACCGGCCACTTTCGGCTCGGCGACTTCGGCGATCTCGCCTTGCGCGAGCAGGGCCAGGTCGCGGCCGATCTTGCCGAGACAGCCGCACAGCACGGCCACCGTGCAGCCGAGGGCGACCCAGTCGTCGCGCTGCGTGTGCCAGGCGCCGGCGGGAACCTTCAGGCCGAGCTGCTCGCCGACGCGCCGCGCCACCGCCGCACCCTTGTCGCCGAGCAGGCCGAGCGTGCCGATGGCGCCGCCGAGCTGCAACTGCAGCGCCGCCCGCGCCGCGACGCGCAAGCGCTCCCGCGTGCGCACCAGCGGCGCGACCCAGGCCCCCACCTCGAGGCCGAAGCTCGCGACCTGCGCCGGCTGCATCAGGGTGCGCGCCAGCATCGGCGTGGCGAGATGCTGTCGCGCCAGGGCGAGCAGCGCATCGACGAGCCGGTCGAGGTCGGCCTCGATCAGGCCGAGCGCCTGGCGCGTCGCCAGCACCATCGCCGTGTCGATGACGTCCTGGCTGGTGCTGCCGTGGTGGACGAAGCGCGCTGCCTCGGCATCGCTCGCGCCGACGCGCGCCTTGAGATGCAGCACGAGGGGGATCGCCAGCGCACCGGCGCTGCGTGCGTTGGCGACGAGGGCGTCGATGTCGAAATCGTCGCTTCGACAGGCGGCAACGATGACCGCCGCCGCGTCGGCCGGGATCAGGCCTTCGGCGGCCTCGGCATCGGCCAGCGCCGCCTCGACCTCGAGCATCGCGCCGACGATCGTCGCGTCGCTGAACACCGCTTCCGTCGCGGCGGTGGCGAGGGTACGCTCGAAGATCGTTCCGGCCATGGTGTGGATGTCGGGTCGTTACTTGCGGTTCGAGCGCAGCGCGGCGGTGTCGGGCAGGCCCCTGGCCGCCAGCCGCGCCGCCTTCTTGTTGACGAGATGGCGGATGTTGATGATCGACATCAGGTGCACTTGCATCAGCATGAGCAGGCCGTTGCGCCAGAGCTCGAGCACGGTCGCGTCGGGCACGGCGCGGAGCTTGTCCTCGTCGATGGTGTGAAAGCCGTCGACCGAGAGCTTCTCGCCGTTCGGCAGGGTCGCGTCGGCCTTCATCTCCTTGAGCAGGCCGAGCATGACGACGCGCTCGCAGAAGGCGCGCGTGCGCTCGGCCTCGAGC
>JANXWR010000548.1 GCA_025351025.1 Burkholderiales bacterium
AGGCGAGCCCGGTGACATCGTCGCTGGCCGCGATGATCTTCTTCCACGCCGGCCGGCCGGCGAGCAAGGCGGCCTGCGGCGAGACGAACGACGAGAGCTCGCGCTGCGTGCCGTCGAAGACGATGCCGAAGGCCCAGCGGCCGTCGTAACCGATGCTGACCGCGGGCGACTCGGCAGCGCCGATGCCGAGGCCCTTCAAGGCCGTGCCGAAGACGACGCGCGCCTTCGATTCAGGCTCGCCGGCCTTGAGCATCCAGACCTGACTGTCCTGGAACTTGTCGGTCTCGGCCATGCCGGGCTTCATCTCCTGCAGGCGGTTGAAGACGAAGGTCTTGCCGTCTTGCGCCCAGTCGACGCCGCCGTAGTTGGCGCGGCTGATCGGCGCACCGATCTCCGCGCCGCTGCGCGCATCGACGAGATGCAGCGCCGCTTCTTCCGAACCTTGCTTCGACAAGCCATAGGCGACGATCCTGCCGTCGTGCGACGGCGCGAACCAGTTGATCGCGTGCGGCTTGCCGGTCGACTTTTCGAGCAGCTCGGGGTCGACGAGGAGCTTGTCGCTGCCGCCGAGGCCGTCGCGAACAAAAAGTTTGAACTGATTCGCGGTCGCCGAGCGGCGCTCGAGGAACCAGCGATCGTTCGGCAGGCGCACGACCTGCGCGACGCGCTCGGTCACGGCAGCGTCGTACTTGGCGAGGCTTTGCAGCATCGCCGCGCGGCCGGGGATCCTTTCGAGCGCGGCGTGGGCGCGATCACTTTGCGCCTTCATCCAGGCGGCGACCGCCGGATCGTCCTTGTTCTCGAAGTTGCGATAGGGATCTTCGACCGCGGTGCCGAAGAAGGTCTCGGTGACGCTCTTCGAAGGCGCCGGCGGCGGCCCGCCGTCTTGCGCGTAAGCGTTTGCGGCCAGGGAGGCGGCGGCGATGGCGAACGCCAGCGGGCGAAGCCTGCGGAGGGTTTGCAGCATGTGGAGCGGTCTTTCAGATCGGGCGGGTAGCCATGAAGAAATCGGCTGCGCGCTCGTGTCGCACAGCCGATCGGCGGGGGCGATAAGGTAGCACGTCCAAAGGAGGCTCGGGCATGGCTGTCACAAACGTAAAGGCAAGCGCCGTCTGTCATCGTCCCGGGCCCGGGTGGCGTTGCTGAACGAAGCCATGGCCGTGCCTCGTTCCCCTCTTTCGGTCCACGCGAACGTGCCCCTGACCCGGCGCACGCTCCTGCGCGAAGGCGCGGCCACCGTCGCCGCACCGTGGCTGGTGCTCTCGGCCGGCTGCGTCACGGCGCCCGAGGGCCGTCGTGCCAGCGAAGCCCTGGCCCCGCTGGGCCCGCGTCGGGCGACCGCGCTCGCTGCCGCCGATTACGCGCTGGCCAATCGCGTCGCCTGGGGCGCCTCGGCCTCGACCGCCGCCGACTTCAATCGGCTCGGCCGCGCCACCTGGCTGCATGCGCAGCTCGACCCGCATCTGCATCCGCGCCTGCCCGCCGAAGTGCAGGCGCAGATCGATGCCATGGCCATCAGCTCGACGCCGTTCGAAGCGCTCGTCGGCGACATGGATGCACTGCGCCGCGAGAGCGACGCGAAGGCCAGGGAAGCGAGCGACAGCGCGGCCAAGCAAGCGGCGCAGCAGGCCTACCAGCAGGCGCTCTCCAAGGTGGCGCGCGAGGCGGCGTCGCGCTCGTTGCTGCGCGCCCTCTACTCGCCGAACCAGCTCCAGGAACAGCTCACCTGGTTCTGGTTCAACCACTTCAACGTGCACCAGTACAAGAGCAACCTGCGCGTCATGGTCGGCGACTACGAAGACCGCGCCTTGCGGCCGCGCGCCCTCGGCAAGTTCCGCGACCTGCTGATCGCCAGCGCCACCCACCCGGCGATGATCCGTTACCTCGACAACGAGCAGAACGGCGCCGGCCGCATCAACGAGAACTACGCGCGCGAGGTGATGGAGCTGCACACGCTCGGCGTCGACGGCGGCTATTCGCAGAAAGACGTGCAGGAGCTGGCGCGCGTGCTCACCGGGCTCGGCGTCAACCTCTCCGACAAGACGCCCAACCTGCGTCCCGAGCTGCGCGCGCTCTACGTGCGCCAGGGCCTCACCGAGTTCAACCCCGGCCGTCACGACATGGGCGAAAAGGTCGTGCTGGGCCGCAGCGTCGCCGGCCGCGGCTGGAACGAAGTGCTCGACGAACTGACCCGTCTCGCGGCGCAGCCGAACACGGCGCGCTTCGTCAGCCGCAAGCTCGCCGCCTTCTTCGCTGCCGACACACCGGCGCTGGCGCTCGTCGACCGCATGGCCGCGGCCTTCACGCGCAGCGACGGCGACATCGCCGCGACCCTGGCGGCGATGTTCGACTCGCCCGAGTTCGCGGCCACGCTCGGCCAGAAGTTCAAGGACCCGATGCACTACGTCGTCTCGGCACTTCGCCTCGCCTACGACGATCGGCCGATCCGCAACACCGGGCCGATGCTCGGCTGGCTCGCGCGCCTGGGCGAAGCCCCCTACAACCGGCAGACACCCGACGGCTATCCCAGCGACGAATCGGCGTGGTCCAGCCCCGGCCAGATGGCGGCCCGCTTCGAGATCGCGCGCGCCATCGGCACCGGCAGCGCCGGCCTCTTTCGCGCCGAGGGCGAAAGCATCGACGCACCGGCGTTTCCGCGGCTGGCGAGCGCGTTCTACTACGAGAACATCGAGCCGACGCTGAGCAGCGCCACCCGCGCCGCTCTCGAGCGGGCGACCTCGGCGCAGGAGTGGAACGTGTTCCTGCTCTCCTCACCCGAGTTCATGCTGCGCTAGGCTGAAAGGAATGCTCATGCAACGCAGGCAATTCATCCACCGCTCTCTCGCCTTCGGCGCGACGCTGCCGCTGGCCGTGACGAGCGGCGCGCTCCTTGCCGCACCGAACGCACCGGCACGCGTGCTCGTCGTCTTCCTGCGTGGCGGCTACGACGCGGCCAGCCTGCTCGTGCCCTTCACGAGCAGCTTCTACTACGAGCAGCGGCCGAGCATCGCCATCGCCCGGCCGGCAAGCGCCGCCGACGCGGCCATCGCGCTCGACGCCGACTGGGCGCTGCATCCGTCGCTGCGCGAGTCGGTGCTGCCGCTCTACGAAAAGAGGCAGGCGGCCTTCGTGCCGTTTGCCGGTACCGACGACACCTCGCGCAGCCACTTCGAAACGCAGGACTCGATAGAACTCGGCCAGGCGCTGAAGGGTCCGCGCAACTTCCAGTCCGGCTTCATGAACCGGCTTGCCGGCGTGCTCGGCTCACGCGACGCGATCGCCTTCACCGACCAGTTGCCGCTCTGCTTTCGCGGCAGCGTCCAGGTGCCCAATCTCGCCTTGAACACGGTCGGCCGGCAAGGCATCGATCCGCGCCAGTCGGAAATCATCGCCGCCATGTACCAGGGCTCGCGCTTCGGCAATGCCGTGAGCGAGGGCTTCGCGGTGCGAAGCGAAGCGACGCAGGCGCTCGCCGGCGAGATGGTCGAGGCCAATCGCAACGCCATCACCGCGAAAGGCTTCGAAGGCGAAGCGCGGCGCATCGGCCGGCTGATGCGCGAGCGCTATCGCCTCGGCTTCATCGACGTCGGCGGCTGGGACACGCACGTCGGCCAGGGCGCGGGCACGGGCTATCTCGCCAACCGGCTCGGCGAGCTCGGCAAGGGTCTGGCCGCGTTCGCCGACGAGTCGGGCGAGGCCTGGAATTCGACCGTCGTCTTCGTGCTCAGCGAGTTCGGCCGCACCTTCAAGGAGAACGGCAACCGCGGCACCGACCACGGCCACGGCAGTGTCTCGTGGGCGCTCGGCGGGGCGGTGCGCGGCGGCCGCGTCGCCGGCGAGCAGGTCGCGGTCACGCCGGGGTCGCTGTTCCAGAACCGCGACTACCCGGTGCTCAACGAATACCGGGCCGTCCTCGGCGGCGTGTTCGCGCGTCTCTACGGCCTGTCGCCGGCGCAGCTGCAGCTGGTGTTTCCGGGCAGCACGACGAAGGACATCGGACTCGTCTGAGCGGGAAGTCCCCACCGAACCCCGGTTCGGGCGGCACGGCGTTCAGCGTGCCTCGCGTACGATCGCCGTCCCCATGCATGCCGCGCCCTTGCCCGCCGACACCCGAACCGCGGGAGACCGGGCCGGCCAGGTCCTGCACGAGGTCTTCGGCTACGGCGAGTTTCGCGGCCTGCAGCGCGCCATCGTCGAGCACACCATCGGTGGCGGCGACTCGCTGGTGCTGATGCCGACCGGCGGCGGTAAGAGCCTGTGCTACCAGATCCCGGCGATCGTCCGGCATCGCGCCGACCAGGGCGTGGCGATCGTCGTCAGCCCGCTCATCGCGCTAATGCACGACCAGGTCGGCGCGCTCGAAGAGGCCGGCGTGCACGCTGCCTTTCTCAACTCGACGCTCGAGCTGGCCGACGCTGTGCGCATCGAGCGCGAGATGATGAGCGGCCGCCTCGTCCTGCTCTACGCCGCGCCGGAGCGCATCGCCACGCCGCGCATGCTCGAGCAGCTCGACTCGCTGCGCGAGCGCGGCCTCCTCTCGATGTTCGCGATCGACGAGGCGCACTGCGTCAGCCAGTGGGGGCACGACTTCCGCGAGGACTACCTGAAGCTGTCGGTGCTGGCCGAGCGCTACCCCAGTGTGCCGCGCATCGCGTTGACCGCGACCGCCGACGCGCTGACGCGCGCCGACATCGTGCTGCGCCTGGCGCTCGAGAAGGCGCGCATCTTCGTCAGCAGCTTCGACCGGCCGAACATCCGCTACGCCGTGGTCGAGAAGGACAAGGCGCGCGAGCAGCTGCTCGCCTTCATCCGCGACGAGCATGCGGGCGAGGCCGGAATCGTCTATTGCCAGTCGCGCAAGAAGGTCGACGAGACGGCGGCCTGGCTGAACGACCAGGGCGTCACCGCCTTGCCGTATCACGCCGGCCTCGAAGCGCCGGTGCGGCAACGGCACCAGAACCGGTTCCTTCGCGAAGACGGCATCGTCATGGTCGCGACAATCGCCTTCGGCATGGGCATCGACAAGCCCGACGTGCGCTTCGTCGCCCACCTCGACCTGCCGAAAAACATCGAGGGCTACTACCAGGAGACCGGCCGCGCCGGCCGCGACGGCCTGCCCGCCGACGCCTGGATGGCCTACGGCCTGGCCGACGTCGTCAACCAGCGGCGCATGATCGACGAGAGCCCGGCCGGCGACGAGTTCAAGCGCAACCAGCGCGGCAAGCTCGACGCCTTGCTTGCGCTGGCCGAGGCCCACGATTGCCGGCGGGTTCGCCTGCTGGCCTACTTCGACGAGGCGAGCGAGCCCTGCGGCCCGCTGCAGAACGCCTG
>JANXWR010000566.1 GCA_025351025.1 Burkholderiales bacterium
CGTTGCGCTGCTTGCCCAGGCGGCCAGCCTGGGCTGCCCAGCGCGCCTTGCCCAGCGCCCTTGCACGCCCTGGCGCGGGCGCGATTTATCTGGTTCACTCGACTATCCCTCATGAACACCGAACCCTCGATGCAGCGGCGCGCCCTCGTCACCGGAGCGAGCGGCGGCATCGGCCGAGCCATCGCCGAACGGCTGGCGCGCGACGGCGCGCACGTCATCGTCCACGCCAACACGCGGCTCGAAGCGGCGCAGGCGATCGTCGCTGCGATCGTCGCCGAGGGCGGCAGCGCCGAAGCGGTCGCCTTCGACGTCACCGACCGCGACGCGACGCACGCCGCCTGCGCGCGGCTGGTCGCCGCCGGTGCCATCCAGATCGTCGTCAACAACGCCGGCGTGCACGACGACGCCGCCTTTCCGGCGCTGCGCGAAGAACAGTGGAGCCGCGTCGTCGACGTCTCGCTGAACGGCTTTTTCAACGTCACGCAGCCGCTCGTCATGCCAATGGTCCGCACACGCTGGGGGCGCATCGTCAACCTGTCGTCGGTGGCGGCGATCGCCGGCAACCGCGGCCAGGTGAACTACGCCGCCGCCAAGGGGGCGATCAACAGCGCGACCAAGGCGCTGGCCTTGGAGCTGGCGAGCCGCGGCATCACGGTCAACGCCGTCGCGCCCGGCCTTATCGCCACCGGCATGGCGGCGGCCATCGACGCCGCGACGGTCGAACGGCTCGTGCCGATGAAGCGCGCCGGCAGCGCCGCCGAGGTGGCGGCGCTGGTCGCCTTTCTCGTCTCGGACGACGCCGGCTACATCAGCGGCCAGGTCGTCTCGATCAACGGCGCGATGGTCTAGGGCCTGTTCACGCTAATGCGTGCCCACGCCTAAGGCTTCGGTGCCGGAGAGCCTTGACCCGCCGGAACCAGCTCGCCCTTCTTCGAGGCTTCTCGGGTCTCGGCCTTGCGCTCTGCACGGCTATTCGTTGTCGGCTTGGCGCGATCGGCGTTGTCGGCCTTCTGCGTCGAGCCGGCCGGGGCCAGCGCGCCGGCCTTGCGCGCCGCGATGGTCTCTGCCTTGCGCTGCGCGCGCGTCTTGGTCGGACCCGAGGCGGCCGCCGCGGCGGGTGCTCCGCCCTGGCCGGCGGGCGTGAGCTTGCCGGCCTTTTCGGCGGCGCGCGTTTCGGCCTTCACATCGGCTCGCGACAGCGGTGCCGAGGCTTGCGCCAACGCCTGTTGCCAGCAAAAAGTCGCCACCACGGCCAGGGCCGCGACAAGAACGGGTTTCGAGGACATCATCTCTTCCTTTGGATTGCGGCGTCACGCGCGCGCCGCAAGTTTCGCCGCATCGCGGCTCAGCCACAAGAGCCGAATGGGGCAGCACACTGGCCGCGGCTATGCCTTCGGAGCGTCGAAGGGCGGCCGGTGCGTCAGGCGACGCGCCACGAGCCAGGGCAGACGCAGCAGGAAACCGAGCACCAGGCGCAGGTGCATCCAGGTCAGCAGGACGTTGTCGCGGCCGTAGCGGAAGTGCGACACGCCGCCTTCTTCGGCGCGCAGGTACTTCACCGGCGCCGCGACGTTGATCGGCCGCACGCCGCGCCAGGCCAGACGCACCACCGCCTCGGTATCGAAGTCGAAGCGCCGCATCCAGCGCTGGCCTTGCATCACGTCGACGAGCGAAGCGATCGGGTAAACGCGAAAGCCGTAGAGCGAATCGTCGATGCCGGCGCCGAGCGTTTCAAGGTCGGTCCAGCCGTTCGAGATGCGGCGACCGCGCACGCGCAGCAGGGGCGCCGACGCGTCGAAGACCGGTCGGCCGAGGATCATCGCGCCTGGCGCTGCCATCGAATCGTGCATGAAGCGCGGGATCAGATCGGCTGGATGCTGGCCGTCGGAATCCATGGTCAGCGCATGCGTGAATCCTGCCGCTCGCGCCGCCTGCAAGGCGTGCAGCACGGCGGCGCCCTTGCCGCAGTTGACCGGCAACACGTCGACGCGGAGCCCCTCGTCGCCGGCGGCCAGCTCGCGCAGGCCGTCGGCGGTGCCGTCGTCGCTGCCGTCGACCACGACCCAGACCGGCGACCATTGGGCGCGTGCTGCGCGCACCGTCGCGTACGCCGTGGCGCCGGTATTGTAGCTCGGGATAACGACGAGATGGCTGCGCGAAGCGATCATTCGCCGAGCTCCCGCGCGAAGTAGTCTTCGAGCCGTCGCAGCAGCGCGCGATGGTCGGCCTCGTGCGCGAAGCGCTCACCGAGCCGCACGTGGATCACCACCGGTAGCAGCGGCGGCCGGAGCAGCGGCCAACCCTTGGTGAGGTACGGTGACTCGCTCTCGATGATGACGGTCTGGATCGGCACTTGCGCCAGGTGGGCGATCAGCGTCACGCCGGCCTTGAAGTCGTTGATCGGCCGCTTGACGGTGCGCGTTCCTTCCGGAAAGAGCACAAGCTGGCCGCCCTCCTTCAGGCAATCGACGGCGTCGCGCACCATGCCGCGGCCGGAGTCGTTGCGGATGTAGCGGGCGAGCCGCGCACCGGTGCCGAGGAAGATGTTGCGCAGCAGCTCCGCCTTCATGATGCAGGCGCCGCGCGGCAGGCGGGCGACGACGACGAGCGCGTCGAGCATGGTCGGATGATTGGCGGCGACGATGAGGCCGCCGGGCTCGTCGCGCAGCGCGTCGAGCGCGCTGGAATCGACGCGCATCATGCCCAGCCGCTCGGCCGTCGACCAGGCCACGCGATAGATGCGCGAGATCGCCGCACGGCCGAGGCGCGCGCCGGCACGCCGCGACAAGACGAGCGAGAACAGCGGCGCGACGAGATTCCAGCCGAGCGACATCAGGCCGAGCTGCGCGATCAGGTACGCGAACAGCAGGCGATGACGCAAGCCGGGCGCCCGGGAGGGGGCCGCGGCGGTCAATCGTCGGTCACCACGCGCTGACTGGAGACCGCGAAGAGCCATGAGACACCCACGCCGGCGGTGAACGATCGTTCGCGGCGCACCAGCGGGCTCGGCTCGAAGGCGGCGCCGTGCAGGTCGTCGTAGCGCACGAAGCCACCGAGCCAGGCGTTGCCCAGACGCCGCGAGACCGCGGTGACGGCGCGCCAGCCGGCATAGCCGCCGGGCGCGTTGTAGGCCGGACGCGACGCCGTCGCGAACTCCGGCGCAACACCGTAGAAGTGCTCGTGATAGCGACGGTCCGCGAGCAACGGTCCGACCAGCATGCCGAGATTCCAGCGCCCGCCGAAATTGCGCACGTCGAGGTTCAGGTTCGGTGAGAACGTCAGGCCGATGGCCCGCGGCGAGCTCTGCAGCGTGATCGCCTCGCGCACCGGCAGACGCAGATCGAGCTTGAGCTGCCGGTCGGCCGACTGCCAGAGCTCGAGGTTGAGGTTGGGGCCGATCTCGAAGGTGCCGGGCAGGTCGGGCATGCCTTGCCGCGCGTCGCTGCCCTTGCTGCGCGTCGGCACCGAGGCCGAGAGGCTGACGTCGACGATGACGCGGTGCCCGGCGAAAAGGATGGCCCGGGCGCCGTCGCGGTCGGCGCGCAGGAAGCGGCCCCGGTAGGCGACGAAGGGCAGCGGCAAGGCGTAGGTGCTCGACTGGTCCGAGCCGCGATAGTCCGGAAAGCGCACTGCGGCGAGGCCGAGGCCGAGTTCCCAGAGCGGCTCGCTGACGCCGCCGACGGGTGCTGCCGGATCGCCGGCCTGCACGACCTTGCCGTCGACGACCGGGCCGGGCAGCGGCACCTCGTCGGCCCGTGCGGGAGCTGTCGCGGCGAGTGCGAAGGTCACGACGAACGCGGCAGCGGCAGGCCGCGCCCGGAACGAAAGCGTCACGACGCGGGCACCTCGACATCGCGAATGTTGAGCCGCCGGCGCTTCCAGAACGCGAGACTGCGGCCCAGGTTGCCGAGCGAGACCATGAAGTAGAGCGCCTTCAGAGCGAAGATCGACGGCCAGATCGGCGTCTTGCCGAAGATGTCGCCGGCGAGCAGCGAGGTCAGCGCCTCCTTGACGCGAAAAGGGTTCTGCGGTGCCATGAAGAATTCGCGCATGGTCGGGCTCGAGACGCGGAAGATGAACCACGAGAACTCGCGCGGGCCGCGCCGCATGACACGGTCGAAGCGGCGCCGCGCCGCGGCTGCGGCGCGCGGCCGGTCAAGCGTGGCCTCGACAACTTCGGCGCCGACGAAGCCGCTCTGCATCGCCAGGTAGACGCCCGACGAGAACACCGGGTCGATGAAGGCGTAGGCGTCGCCGAGCAGCAGGTAACGCTCGCCGCTCGAGATGCGGCTGCTGTACGAGTAGTTGCCGGTGGCGTGCACTTCCGAGACGAGCGCGGCGCCGGCGAGCCGCTCGGCCAGCGCCGGGCAGAGCGCGATCGTGTCCTGGAAGAACTCGGGCAAGGGCTTGCCGTCGCGCGACTTCAGGTAGTAGGGCCAGCAGACGGCGCCGATGCTGGTCACGCCGTCGGCGAGGGGAATGAGCCAGAACCAGCCGTGGTCGAACCAGAAGATCGTGATGTTGCCCTCGAGCTTGCCAGGCAGGCGCTGCACGCCGGTGAAGTGCGCGTAGAGCGCCGAGCTGTTGTGCTTCGGGTTCTTTTCCTTGCAGCGGAACTGGTTGGCGAGCAGCGTGTCGCGGCCCGTTGCGTCGACCAGGAAGCGGGTGCGCCAGGTCTGCTTGGCGCCGCCGTCGAGCTCGGCGTCGACGGTCGCACCTTCGGCGTCGAACTCGACCTTGCGCACGCGGCAGCCTTCGCTGGCGCGCGCGCCCTTCTTCGCGGCATTGCGGAACAGCATCTCGTCGAGCTCGGAGCGCCGCACCTGCCAGGCATAGGGCAAGGACTTGTCCCAGCCGTCGGCGAACTCGATCATCGCCCGATGATCGTGGTCGGGCGACACGAACTCGACGCCGAACTTGGCCATGCCGAAGCGCTCGACCTCGGCGCGCACGCCGAGCTTGTCGAACAACGCGGCATTGGCCGGCAACAGGGATTCGCCGATGTGAAAGCGCGGGTGATGCGTCTTCTCCAGCAGCATCACGTCGCGGCCGCGTTCGGCGAGCAGCGCCGCGATCGTCGAGCCGGCCGGGCCGCCGCCGACGACGAGAACCTCGCAATCGAAGTCCGGCCGGGCCGTCGGCGGTGCGGCGCGGGATGTCGCGTGGGGCTCGGACGGCGTCGGCATGTCGGGTTCCGGGAGGTGTCGTCGCGCTTTCGCCGCGCTTCGGGCAGCGCTCCCTTGAGGCCCGGATTCTATCGTCGAGGTGCACCGGGACCGGCGGCGCCGCGTCCTCCGGTCAATGCGACGGCAGGGCGCGAAACTCGGGCAAGGCTTCGGCAGCTGCGCTGTGCGCGGCCAACGCCGGATAGGCCGCCGCGCCGACGGGCGGCGCCACCATCGACACGACGAATTCCCAGGTCACCGCGACGGTGACGCCGGCCTGGGTGATGGCGTCGCTGGTCGCGGCGCAAGCCGCTTTCTCGAGCTCGCCCTCGAGCAGAACGAGGGCCGCGCCGAGTTGGCCGCGTACCCGGTCGGTCCAGGGCGCGTGCTGCTTCTCGGTGGGACGCAGCGTCCGCTCGTAGACGATCTGCACGGCCTTCTCGCAGGCCGCCAGCGCCAGGCCGATCAGGCGCAGGTCGTGCTGCGCTTCGGCACGGCCGGTCGGCACCAGGCTGCGACCGGGCGCGGCCAGCAACTGCGCGTACTCGAGCATCAGCGTCGAGTCCATCAGCACCTCGCCGTCGTCGCAGACCAGCGTCGGCGCCTTGACGACGGGGTTGATCGCCGCGAACTCGCCGAACTGGCGAAAGACCGAGATCGAGCGGTGCTCGAAAGGCAGGCCGAGAAGCTTCAGGGAGATCGCGACGCGACGCACATAGGGCGAGTCGAGCATGCCGATCAGTTGCATCGGAACGCCTCAACTCGCGACAGGATCGACCGGACTACGCCGTGCTTCCCGCAGAGCCGGTCGATTCGTATTCGATGCCGCCGGTGAACGGAGCGATCACGTTGTACAGGGCACAAGCGATCACGACGCCGATGTAGCCGATCACGAGGTAGAAAAGCGGAGCGACGATGATCACCCAGATCGGCATGGTCTGACCGGCGCCGAATAGCGACGCGAGCAGGAAGAAAGGGACCAGGAAGATGAGCGACACGACGGCCCACATGACGGCCATGACCTTGGCGTTCTGATGCGGTGAAAAACGAGCGATTTGTTGTTTCATGACGAGGCGCCTCCTTCGCGCCGGCTTGCACTGTCGTCAGATGCGGGCGACAGGTCAAGGCCCATCGCCACCTTGCTTACACACCGCGGCGTTCACTCGCCCAGGTAGGCGGCGCGTACCTTCGGGTCGGCGAGCAGCTGCTTGGCGTCGCCGGTCATCGTCACTTCGCCGGAATCCATCACGTAGCCGCGCGAGGCGAGCTGCAGGGCGCGGCTGGCGTTCTGCTCGACCAGGAGGATGGTCGTGCCTTGCTGATGAATGTCGTTGACGACCTCGAA
>JANXWR010000567.1 GCA_025351025.1 Burkholderiales bacterium
CGACTTCCTGCGCTCGGACGAGAAGTACACGCTCATCGCCTGGCACGGCGACGCCGGCAAGCCGGGCGAGGCGCTGATCCGGACGCCGCTCAAGGAGTTGCTGGCGCAGCTCGACGCCAGCCAGTTCGCGCAGGTGCACCGCTCGGTCGTCGTCAACCTGCGCGCCGTCAGCCACGTCGTCCGCGGCCTCAACGAGACCGCCGACATCCACCTCAAAGGCCGCAGCGAAGTGCTGCCCGTGAGCCGCAGCTTCCTGCACCTGTTCCGGCAGATGTAGCGAGGGCGCGGCTCCGATCGACGCGTCGGCACTTGTAAGTGCTGGTGTTGCGACGACCTCGACGCCGGCCGCCGAAGCGCGGAGAAAGGCTCGGTTCAGGCCGCTCATGTCCGTGCGCAAGGCAGCCACATCGTGAACACTTCGGTCTGCACTTTCGAGCCACCGCAGCGACCCGCCGACATGAGCCAAGCCTACGTTCCGGCGTTCACCCTGGAGCCCACCAAGGCGGCCGTCGACACGACCGCCGCCGAGGTCGTGCGCCGGCCCAACTTCATCAACGACATCGCCGCCGGCCGGGTCGAGCTGCCGACGATTCCGCGCGTCGTGCAGCGCCTCATTGCGGCCCTGCGCGATCCCGACGTCGACACGCGCAAGATCGGCGAGGCGCTGGCCCAGGACCCGATCCTGAGCGCCAAGGTGCTGCGCCTCGCCAACTCCGCCTTCTTCGGTGGCCAACGCTCGATGTCCTCGATCGACGCGGCGGTGGCGATGATCGGCATCCAGGCGCTCAACCGCCTCATCGTCGCCTGCGGCGTCTCGTCGTCGTTCAAGGAGATTCCGGGCATCGATCTGAGCGTCTTCTGGCGCGATGCGCTGATCGCCGCGACCGCCGCCAACAAGCTGGCGCCCCGCCTGCAGGCCGACGCCGAAGAGGCCTACACATGCGGCCTGCTCCATGCCACCGGCCACCTGATCCTGTGTCAGACCTATCCCGAGATCGCCAACCTCATGTTCACGGGATTCGCCGTCGTGCGCGGCGCCGAGCTCGCCGGCATCGAAATGGGCGCCTTCGGCATCGATCACCCGGCCGTCGGCGCGCTCTGGGTCGAAAGCCTCGGCTTCCCGCAGGCGGTGGCCGACGCGATCCGCAAGGCCGCGCAGCCGCCGGCCGCCGGCGACGGGCCGCTCGACCTGGTTCTGCGCGGTGCCAGTGCGCTGGCATCGTCGGTGGCCGGGAAAGACAGTGCCGAGGCCGCATTTGCCGCGCTACCGGCCGGCGCGCGCGACCGCTTCATCGGCGCCGACGGCCAGCCCGATGCCGCGTTCGCCAAGCTCTTCGAGGCGCTGCAGGAGACCGAGCCGGCGTTGTGAGCGCGGACTCAGGTGTTGGGCACGATCGCCGACTCTTCGGCGGCGTCGATAGCCTCCGGCAGGACGTTGGCACGCAAAGGCAGCGGCGGTCCCAGCCAGAGAGCGTGAAGCAGATGATCGGCGCGCGGCGCCAGCGTATTGGGATGGACGAGCACCCTCAAGCCCTCGCGATGCAGGGCCAGCCAGGGCACCAGATCGGCGAACACGGCGACGTCGAAGGCCACCTGGTACATGGCGGCGCTGTGCGGGCCGATCGCCATGTCGTGCCAGCGACCGAGCTGAACCTCGAAACGAGCGGCGATGCCGGCACGCACGCGCTCGGCCTGCGGCCGTGTCGTAGTAGATGTGCGCGTGCCAGCTGACGATGGCGGGTTCGGAGGCGGTGGTCATGGTGCGAAGTATGCCGATCGCCGGCTGCCGAAGCCGCGCGCCCCGCTACCCGCCGGCAGAGGCGGCGCGAAAGAGCCAGGTGTGCGGTGGCTGCGACCTCGGCTTCCGGCTTTCGGTCCGCCCCGTGGCGACGCGCTGCGCGGCGGCCTCTTTCGACGCCACGATGTCGAGCACGACACGGACGTCGAGCGCGATCTCCGCCAACGCCGACAGATCTTCGCCGAAGGTCCAGGCGAGCCCGCCGGGCTCGAGAACGATCTCTTCGGCGCCGTGCGCAACGACCTCGATGCAGCGGGGCAGGTTGACGGTGTAGGGCTGCTTGTTCGGGCGCAGCTCGTGCGCATGTCGTGCGCCGGCAGCCCCGACGACGACCGACCAGGCGGCGCCGCCCCACGAGTTGGCCGGATCCCAGACGCGCACTGCAGATGCGGTGTCGTTCTGCAGGCGCACCGTCAGCCTCGACGGCTCGAGCTGCACAGCGAGCCGCAGCGGAATCGTCGTCGGGCTCATGCGGAGTTCGGCCAGGTAGCAACGGGCAGAGGCCGGGTACGCCAGCGACGTCGACTCGCCTACCAGTCGATGACGATGAAATCGGCGCTGCCGATCTGCGTACCGCGAGTGCACATGTCGAAGACCAGCACCATGAAGGTCCACCGGCCGTTGAAGGCGACGGGCACGTTCGACGGGTTGTCGTTGCCGTGATAGATCTGGCCGCTCGCCATGTTGCGGGCGCCGCCGACATTCGTGTATTCATCGCCGCCGGTCACCGGCACGGAGAGCGGGCCGCTGCGTCGCCCGTAGCGCGAGGTGTCGGTCTGATCGCGATCCTCGATCCAGGTGTTTGCCGGATGGGTGCCGGGAAAGCCGCCGTGCGGCGTGTTCAGTCCCCAGGCGGTATTGCCGTTGGTGCGCGCGGCGGTGTCCCACTTGATGTCCTGATGGATCTCGCCGCAGCCTGGAAACACGCCGTCGGCGGGCGCGCTGTCGAACACGGCGTCGAACGCGAAGGGAACGTTCTTCACGCCGCCCGCCACGTTGGGCGCGACGTTGCCGTGCGGCGTGTAGGTTGGGCCGCTCTTGAGGCGGGCGCGACGGGCTGGTGCGGCCGGCGCCGCGACGCCGGCACCCGCTACTGCGGCCATGGCCGCACCCTCTGCTGCGGCGCCTGCGTCGGCGACAGCGCTCGCATCGCCGGCCGTGCCTGCATCGGCCGCCGCGGTGCCCGCATCGGCGACGCCGCCATCACCGACACTGCCGTCGACCGTCGTCGGAAACGGACCGGAGCCGATTTGGCCCGTGGGATTCATGCACTTGGGACAGCTGCCGCCGCAGGCGCAGCTCGGCGTCAGCCGGGTCGAGGCCGCGGTTGACACCCTGGTCGCCGGTGAGGTCGACATGCGCCCGAAATCGAAGGCGCTGCGCGCGCTCGACGGCACGCTGCCCGCCGAGCTTTGCTCGCGCCAGGCCTCGCCGGCACGCGACGGCGGCATGAGCACGTGGGAGGCGTGCCCGGATCGGGAAGGCGTCTGGCTGCCTGTTCGGTCAAACATCATGTCGTTGCTCCGAGGGAAGCGTCGCGACCAGCATAGCGAGGGCGACGGCCCGGCGCAATCGAAGGGCCGAAGCGGTCAGGCCCCGGTCGTCGCAGCGGCGGCCGCCGGCGCCGTGGCCGGCAGCACACGACTCGGCAGCAGTCCGCCCAGCATCGCAGCCAACAGCGCGAAGGCCGCGCCGACCCCGAAGGCCAGTTGGTAGCCCTCGTTCAGCGCCGTGCGCGCCGCCTCGCCGCCCGACTCGGCGCCGGTGTGCGCCGCGGCGAGGCTGGCCAGCACCGCCAGACCGAGCGCGCCGCCCATCATGAATGAGGTGTTGACGATGCCCGAGGCGAGGCCAGATTCGCGTTCGTCGACGCCGCTCATCGCCGCGAGCAGGAGCGGGTTGAAGGCGATGCCGGCACCGAGGCCGAGCAGCAGCATGCCGGGCAGGATGTCGACGACGAAGCCGCCGTCGACCGGTGCGCGCGCGAACAACACCAGGCCGAGCGCGGCAGTGGCCAGGCCGGCGGCGAGCGGCCCGCGGATGCCGTAGCGCGTGACGACGCGTGCCGAGATGCCGAGCGAGCAGACCGCCATCAGGATGTTGCCGGGCAGGAACGCGAGGCCGACCTGGATGGCGCTGTAGCCGAGCACGCGCTGCATGTAGAGCGCGGAAAGAAAGAACCAGGCAAACATCGCCGCCGACCAGAGGATGCCGATCGCGTTC
>JANXWR010000589.1 GCA_025351025.1 Burkholderiales bacterium
GGGTGTGTAGGAACTTGCCTGACACCGGCCTTGGAAGAAGCTGGACTCAAGCGACCGAGATGGCCTGATGGTCCACGGCATCTCGTCTGATCAGAATTCATTCCATCGCAGGCAAAGACCTGCACCGCAAGCGAACCCCGAAACCGGAGCCTCCAAATGAACGCCGACCAGATCCTGAACGAAATCCGCGAAGCCAATCTGTCGTACCTGATGTTGGCGCAAAGCCTGATCCGCACCGACCGCGACCAGGCCCTCTACCGCCTCGGCATCAGCGAGGAAAGCGCGGCCTTGATCGGCCTGCTGACCCCGGCGCAGATGATGAAGATCGCCGCCGGCAATACCTTGCTCTGCCGCTTCCGCATGGACGACGACATGGTCTGGGGCCTGCTCACCAACCACGGCAAGAGCGCCGCCAACGACAGTACGAACCGCCTGCACGCGTCGATCCTGATGGCCGGCCGCCATCAGGAGGCCGCTTGATCGCGAGACGATCATGCGCATGAAAAGCATCCTCACCGAAGCCAGGCAGATCAGCCGCGCCGTCGCGCTAATCCAGCTCGGCGCCCGGCTGCAGGTCCTCGAATCGGAAACCGATCTGTCCTACGAGAGGCTGCTGCGCCTCTACAAGGAAGTGGCCGGCAAGTCGCCGAGCAAGGGCCAGCTGCCCTTCTCGACCGACTGGTTCATGACCTGGCAACCCAACATCCACGCCTCGCTCTTTCTCAACATCCACGAGTACCTGAACAAGGCCGCCGAGATGGACGAGATCGACGCCGTCATCAAGGCCTACCAGCTCTACCAGGAGCAGACCACGGCCCAGGGCCTCGAGTCGCTGCTTTCGGTGACGCGCGCCTGGCGCCTCGTCAAGTTCGTCGACAACGGCATGCTGACGATGACCAAGTGCTGCACGTGCGGGGGCCAGTTCGTGACCCATCCGCATGAGATCGCCAAGCACTACGAGTGCGGCCTGTGCAGCCCGCCAGCGCGCGCCGGCAAGGGCAAGGCGCTGGGCTCGATCCAGATGCACTGATTTCGAAAGATCGAAAGAGCCCTCAAGTTCCACGGCGAACCGCCGAAAGAACGGGTTCTCTGGTTTCTTGCTTGTCTCCTCCAGCACATTCCAGTGTGCTTTGAATGCGGGTCCTTCGGGACCCGCCTCTTTTTGTGGGCCGCGATTTCGGCCCTGATGCCAGGATCGCTCAAGGCGCTCCCGGCACACACTCAAGTGAACCGGACCCGGGCCGATAACTGGCACGTGCCGGCAAGCAAGGTCCGCGGGCGCGTACCGGATTCACATCACCATGGTTGTCCTGATCGGCTACGGCGTAGCACTCGGCTGCATCTTCGGAGCCTTCATCCTGCACGGCGGCAATATCGGCGTGATCCTGCACGCCCTGCCGACGGAGCTGATGGCGATCCTCGGCGGATCGCTGGGCGCCTTCGCCGTCAACAACCAGCCGAAGGTGCTGAAGGCCACCCTCGCCGCGATCCCCGGCGTGCTCAAGGGCTCCAAGTATTCGAAGGCGCGCTACATGGAGCTGATGGCGCTGCTCTACGACATCCTGCAAAAGGCGCGCAAGGAAGGCCTGATGGCGATCGAGAAGGACGTAGAAGATCCCTCGTCGTCGCCGATCTTCCAGAAGTACCCCGTCGTCGGCTCCGACCATCACGTCGTCGAGTTCGTCACCGACTACCTGCGCATGATGGTCTCCGGCAACCTCAACTCGCACGAGATCGAGTCGCTGATGGACAGCGAGATCGAGACCCATCACAACGAGGCCCATGGCCCGGTCAACGCGCTGGCCCGCCTGGCCGGCGCCTTGCCGGCGTTCGGCATCGTCGCGGCGGTGCTCGGCGTCGTCAACACCATGGGCTCGGTCGGCCAGCCGCCGGCGATCCTGGGCGGCATGATCGGCTCGGCCCTGGTCGGCACCTTCCTCGGCATTCTTCTGGCCTATGCGGTCGTCGAGCCGCTCGGCGGCCTGATCGAGCAGAAGGTCGACGAGGGCTCGAAGGAGCTGCAATGCATCAAGACGACGCTGCTCGCTTCGATGCAGGGCTACGCGCCGCAGGTGGCGGTCGAGTTCGGGCGCAAGGTCTTGTATTCCAAGGATCGGCCGACGTTCTCGGAGCTCGAAGGACACGTCAAAGGGAAGAAGGCGTGATAGCTGACCTTTGGTCGCGGGATCGGGCCGCCGGGGCGCTCTGTTCCGCTCATGTCCCCCGAAGCGCGCCTCCAGCCCGCTTCTCCTCCTTTACTCCGCTCCGTGGGCCGCCCGACGCTCGCGGCAAGCCGTGAGGCACTCGGCCCGAAAAGCAGAAGTTGCACGGGATCGGGCCGGTGGGGCGCTCTGGGGTGCGTAGTAAAGG
>JANXWR010000002.1 GCA_025351025.1 Burkholderiales bacterium
CGTTACCCCGGGTCGTTCAAACCCGCGAGCATCGCAAACGAGCAATCTCAGATTCAAATCGTGGACACCCATGAATCGCCTGAAACCCGCGTCAGCACTGGCTTTGCGGCCTGCTGGCATCAAAAGAACCGGACACCACTGCATTTGCATCATCATGAAGCCGGGGAAGACGAGGGCCATGCCGGCGAGCGCATCGGTGCCGAGCTTCGAGACCCACCAGGTCTCGATCAGGCCGGTCGAGGCCTGCGCCGTCATGACCAGGATGTTCGGCCAGGCGAGCAGCAAGAGGGTCGGCACGATCGCGCCATGCAGCAGGCGCTTGGTGCGCGGGCTCATCGCCTCCGGAGCGCCGGGCGATGCTGCCGGCGACGGAACCGGTGCTGCGACGGGTCCGGGCGTGCCCGGCATGGCCGAGGCGAGGGCGCTCATGCGCGTGCTCCCGAGGCGTCGCGCGGCGAGGGCGCGGCGGCAAGCAGGCCGGCGCTCTCCTTCGGTCGAGCCGCTTTCGCCGTCGCCGTGCCCTTCTTGCCGCGCACGATCGTGTAGTCGGGCTCGACCAGCTCCTTGCCGGTGCGACGGTCGACCAGCATCGGTTCCACCGTGGCACCGGTCTTCGTCTCGACGACGCGCGCACCGCCGCCGTCGCCCACGGCGAAGTGGCGATCGCCGAAGGCCAGCAGCGCGACGAGCACGGTGCGGAAGTCGCGGCCGCGCTCGGTGAGCAGGTATTCGTCGCGCGGCGGGCGCGTGCTGTAGGCGCGTCGCTCCAGCATGCCGGACTCGACCAGCGTGGCGAGGCGACGCGTCAGCATGTTCGGCGCGATGCCCAGGCTTTGCTGGAACTCGTCGAAGCACGTCTTGCCGGCGAAGGCGTCGCGCAGGATCAGCATGCTCCACCACTCGCCCACCTGCTCGAGGCTGCGGGCGATCGGGCAGGCCATGTCGGAAAAGCTTTTTCGCTGCATGGCCGCAATCATAGCCAAGTTACTTGCATCATGAAAGTGACTGATCGAGGGCCGACGAGGGCAGCGTTTTCATAACGCTTCAGGTCGATTTCAGGCCGGCAAAGGACTGAAGACGGGTACCCCGGACACAGTACGTCCATCGACAAACGTCCTGCCACCAACCCTTCCAAGGAGCCCACCATGAAGACCCCCATCACTCTCCGCCTCGCCGCCACTGTTGCCTCCGTGGCCATCACCTGGTCGCTGCTCACCGCCGTGTTCGCGATGGCCGAGCCGCCGGTCGCCAACTCGCTGCTGGCCCAGGCCGATACCGTCATCGTCCGTTGACGCCTCCGGGGCGGCGACCGGCGGTCCGCGAGAGCCGCCGGGCGTGCCGAATAATCCGGCCGCATGGCCGGTACGCAAGGCGATCGATGAGCACACGCAGCAGATGACGCGGCGACAGCGACCCTTCGGCGAGGCGACGGCGCCGCGCGAGACCGCCGTCTGCGCGCGGTTGGCCGCCGATGCGGCGGCGCTGCCCGCGCGGCGCGTGCTGCTCGTGCTGGACACGGCAGACGGTCGGCGCGTCGCGGCCGCGCGCCTGCCGCGACGCGAAAAGGCCGCGGACGTGCTGCAGGCGATCGGGCCGTGGCTCGACGAGGCGCGGCGCACCGGGAAGGCACGCTTGCGTCACGGCCCGGCAGGCGCCGCGCCGCGCGACCAGCGCAGCTGCCTGGTCGCACCGCTGCGCTCGGGCCGGGAGCCGATCGGCTTTCTCTATGCCGACATCGATGGCCGCCAGGGGCGCTTCGGCGCGGCGGAGCGCGACCGGCTGGCGGCCTTGGCCGACCATGCCGCCGCGCGCATCGTCGACGCGCGCGCTGCCGACGCACTCGCGCTCGAGGTCGAGCGCAGGACCGCCGAGCTGACCGTGATCGACAGCATCCAGTGGGCGGTCGGCGCGGCGCTGGACTTCCAGGCGATCGTTGACACCGTCGGCGACAAGTTGCGAGAGGTCTTTGCCACCGGCAACATGCTGATCCGCTGGTACGACGACAAGACCGACCTGATGCACACGCTCTACTCGTACGAGCATGGCGTGCGACTCCGCGAGGCCCCCGGACCACCGAGCGAACCCTCCCGCCGAACCATGAGGGAAGGCAAGCCCCGGGTGTTCAACTCGAAGGCGGAACAGGCGGCCGCCGGCGTCACGGCGACGCCGGGAACCGACCAGTCGCGCAGCCTGGTCGCGGTGCCGATGGTCGTGGGCGAGCGCGCAGTCGGGAACGTGGTACTGGAAGACCAGGAGCGCGACAACGCCTTCGGCCCGAACGAGGTACGCCTGCTCACCACGGTGGTCGCAAGCATGGCGATCGCCTTGCTCAATGCCAAGACCTTCGAAGCCGAGCGCCAGCGCGCCGCCGAGCTGGCGATCATCAATAGCATCCAGCGTTCGATGAGCGCACGGCTGGAGTTCCAGGCCATCGTCGATGCCGTCGGCGACAAGCTGCGTGAGGTGTTCGCTACCGGCAACATCGGCATCCGCTGGCGCAACGCGAAGACCGGCCTGGTCGACTACCTCTACGAGTACGAGCACGGCCTTCGCATCCATCCCGAGTCGCACCCGCCGCGCCCGGACAGCCCGGTGATCCGGGCCTTCGATCGCGGCGAGGCCCTCGTCGTCAATACCCGAGCCGAGTCCGATGCGCTCGGCATCGGCGTCATCCCGGGCACCGATGCGAGCATGTCGAGCGTGTTCGTGCCGATCGTCGGGGGCGACCGCCTGCTCGGCGGCATCGTCCTCGAGGACTACGAGCACGGGCATGCCTTCGGCGACGGCGACGTGCGGCTGTTGTCGACCGTCGCCGCGAGCATGGGCGTGGCGCTCGAGAACGCGCGCCTGTTCGCCGAGACGCAGCGCCTGCTCAAGGAAACCGAGCAGCGCAACGCCGAGCTGGCGGTCATCAACAGCATCCAGCAGGGGCTGGCGAGCAAGCTCGAGCTGCAGGCCGTGATCGACCTGGTGGGCGAGAAGCTGCGCGAGGTGTTCGAGGCCGACGTGGTCGGCATCGCGCTGCTCGATGTGGCGCGCGACGTGGTCTCGTATCCCTACCTGATGGACCACGGCGAGCGCTTCACGCCGGCCGCGAAGCCGCAGGGCAGCCGGCAGGGCCTGGGCGGCCTGGCCATGCGCACGGGGCAGACGCTGGTGTTTGGCAGCGCGGCCGAGCTCACCGCATTCCAGCGCGAACACGACATCCCGAACGTCACCATCGGCGGCCCGATCCTCGACAACTCCTTCGTCTACGCGCCCCTGCTCAGCGGCGACCAGGCGATGGGCCTGATCTGCATCGGCAAGCAGGCCGAGCAGGCGTTCGCTGCGAGCGACGTCAGCCTCGTCACCACCGTCGCAGCCAGCCTCAGCGTCGCGCTGCAGAACGCGCTGAGCTTCGACGCCGAGCGCCAGCGCGCGGCAGAGCTGGCGACCATCAACAGCATCCAGCTCGGCCTGGCCAGAGAGCTCGAGTTCCAGGCCGTCATCGACCTCGTCGGCGACAAGCTCCAGGAAGTGTTCGCTGCCGACACGGTCGGCATCGCGCTGCTCGATGTCGAGTGCGATGTGTTTTCGTACCCCTACCTCGAGGAGGCGGGCCGTCGCCTGGTGATCCCGCCCCGGGCCAACGGCAGCCAGGTCGGCATCAGCGGCTTCGTGGTGCGCAACCAGCAGACCGTGGTTATCCAGACGGCCGCGGAGTTCCAGGCATTTCGCGATCGCTGGGACCATGCCGGCGCGGCCGGCATCGCCGTCGGCATCAAGTCGGTGGTCTACGTGCCGTTGATCCAGGGCGGCGTGGCGCGCGGCGCGCTGATCGTCGGCAAGTCCGAGGAGCACGCGTTCAGTACTGGTGATGTCGACCTCGTCGATACCGTGGCGGCCAGCTTGAGCGTGGCGCTGCAGAACGCGCAGAGCTTCGAGGCCGAGCGTCAGCGCAACGCCGAGCTGGCGGTGATCAACAGCATCCAGCAGGGCCTCGCGTCCAAGCTCGAGCTGCAGGCGGTGATCGATCTTGTCGGCACCAAGATGCTCGAGGTGTTCGAGACCAACGCGCTGCGCATCGATCTGCTCGACCGCGAGCGCGGCCTCCTGACGATTCCATTCTTCGTCGATGGCGGCGAACGCTTCCAGGTGCCGCCGCGGCCGCTGGCGAGCGACAACACCGTCGCCGGCCACGTCCTTCGCACCCGCCAGCCGATGGTCTTCGGCACGGCGGCCGAGCTGGCGCGGTTGCGCGAGCGCATCGGCATCCCGCGCGCCGAGGTCGGCGCCGACGAGACCGACGAGTCGCTCGCCTACGTGCCCCTCCTGATCGACGACGAGGCGATGGGCGTGATCGTCATCGGCAAGCGGGCCGCGCATGCCTTCGACGACAGTGCTGTCAAGCTGATCACCACCGTCGCGGCGAGCCTGAGCCTCGCGTTGCAGAACGCGCAGAGCTTCGAGGCCGAGCGCCAGCGTGCGCGAGAGCTCGCGCTGATCAACAGCATCCAGCAGGGCATGGCTGCGAAGCTCGAGTTCCAGGCGATCGTCGATCTCGTCGGCGATGAGCTGCGCCAGGTCTTTCGCATCGGCGACCTGTCGATCCGGTGGTGGGACGAGGCGAGCGGCCAGCTTCACTATCCGTACGAGTTCGAACGTGGGCAGCGACTGGCCGTGGCGCCCTCGCGCCCGGAGCCAGGTGGCTCGTGGGACGAGCTGCGGCGCACGCGCCAGTCGATCATCCGCCGCAGCCTCGCCGAGTTTCGCGCCGCTGGCGGCAAGGCGATGCTGGGAACCGACGAGCCCCTGTCGCTGGTGCGCGTGCCCATCGTCGGCGGTGACAAGGTGCTCGGCGCGATCCTGCTCGAAAGCTACGAGCGCGAGGGCGCGTTCGGCGAGGCCGAGATGCGGCTCCTGCAGACGATCGGCGCCAGCATGGGCACGGCGCTCGAGAACGCGCGTCTGTTCGACGAGACGCAGCGCCTGCTCAAGGAAACCGAGCAGCGCAACGCCGAGTTGGCGGTCATCAACAGCATCCAGCAGGCGGTCGGCGCGGAGCTCGACTTCCTGAGCATCGTCGTCGTCGTCGGCGACAAGCTGCGCGAGGTCTTTGCCACCGGCGACCTGTCGATCTGGTGGCAGGACGAGCCCGGCGGCCTCGCGCGGTCGCTATATTCGTACGAGCACGGCGTGCGCGATGGACCCCGGTCGTTCACGCCGAAGCCCGGCGGCTCGGCCGATCGCCTGCTCCGCGAGCGACAGACGATGCTGGTGCGGTCGCAGGCGGAGCAGCTGGCCATCGGCTTTCCGGTGATGGAGGGCACCGACCGGGCGCGCAGCATCGTGGCCGTGCCCCTGACGGCGGGCGAGCGCACCTGGGGCGCGCTGTTCGTCGAGGACCACGAGCGCGACGATGCGTTCGATGCCGCGCAGGTGCGGTTGATCGAGACCGTCACCGCCAGCATGACGGTGGCCCTGCTCAACGCGAAGAGCTACGAGGCCGAGCGCCGGCGCGCCGCCGAGCTGGCCGTCATCAACAGCGTCCAGCAGGGCCTGGTCGCGCAGCTCGATATGCTCGCGATCGTCGACTTGGTCGGCGACAAGCTACGCGAGGTGTTCGCCACCGGCAACCTGTCGATCTGCTGGTTCGACGACGAGCGCTTCGTCGCCACGCCGGCCTACTTCTACGAGCATGGCAAGCGCCTCCTCGTCGTGGCGCCGTTCGACGCACGGCACAATCCGCTGAACCTGCGCATCGTGAACGAGCGTGTCGCCCTGGCCGTGAACACGCGCGCCGAGATGAACGGCAAGCCGGTGCCGGGCACCGCGATGCCGATGTCGTACATGCGGGCGCCGGTCGTCGCGGCGGGCCGCGTCATCGCCGTCGTCAACGTCGACAACTTCGAGCGCGAGCACGCCTTCGGCGAATCCGAGCTTCGCCTGCTCGAGACGGTGACCGCGAGCATGGGCGTGGCGCTCGAGAACGCGCGCCTGTTCGCCGAGACGCAGCGGCTGCTGAAGGAGACCGAGCAGCGCAACGCCGAGCTGGCAATCATCAACAGCGTGCAGCAGGCGCTCGCCGCCAAGCTCGACCTGCAGGGCATTTACGACCTCGTCGGCGACAAGATCCGCGACATCTTCGACGCGCAGGTCGTGCTGGTCGGCAGCTTCGATCACGAACGACGCGTCGAGCGGTTCGACTACGCGTTCGAGAAGGGCCGGCGCTTCGAGTTGCCCGAGCGGCCGATCAACCAGCCCCGGCGCGACCTGATCGAGACGCGACAACCTGTCTTCTTTAGCCGCCTGACGCCCGAAATGATCACCGAACGCGGCAGCTCGACGATCGAAGGCACCGAGTCGCCGAAGTCGGTGGTCTTCGCGCCGATGATCGTCGGCGATGCGGTCCAGGGCTACATCAGCATCCAGAACGTCGATCGCTACGACGCCTTCACCGATGCCGACATGCGCCTGTTGCAGACGCTGGCCGGCAGCATGAGCGTGGCGCTCGAAAGCGCGCGCCTCTTCGCCGAGACGCAGCAGCGCGCCGCCGAGCTCGACACCGTCAACCGGGTCTCGCAACGCCTCTCGGGCAAGCTCGATCTCGACGCGCTGATCGAGCTGGTGGGCGAGCAGGTGCGCATGGTGTTCAAGGCCGACATGGCCTACGTCGCGCTGCTCGACAGAGTCACCGGCATGATCGATTTTCCATACCGCTACGGCGAGGAGAACGCGTCGATCACGTATGGCGAGGGGCTCACGAGCAAGATCATCGAGACCGGCCGGGCGCTGATCCTCAACTCCGACATCAACCGGCGCAGCCACGAGCTCGGCGCCTCGATCGTCGGCCGCCAGGCACGCTCCTATCTCGGTGTGCCGATCGTCGTCGACGGCACCAGCCAGGGCGTGATCAGCGTGCAGAACGCGGAACGTGAGGATGCCTACGGCGCGGACGACCAGCGGCTGCTCGAGACCATCGCGGCCAACGTTGGCGTGGCGCTGCAGAACGCGCGGCTCTTCAACGAGACGCAGGAAGCGCTGCAGCGCCAGACCGCAACGAGCGAGGTGCTGCGCGTCATCAGTGAGTCGCCGACCGACGTGCAGCCGGTGCTCGAAGCGGTGGCGCAGCGTGCCGGCGTGCTGTGCCGGGCCGACGGCGCGCGCATCTGGCTGCTGCACGACGGCCGGCTGCACGCGATGACGGACTATGGCCCGCGCTACGCCCGCTCGCAGACCGACGTGCTGAGCGTGCGGCGCAGCTCGATCGCCGGACGCGCGATGCTCGACAAGCGCACCGTTCACGTCGCCGACGTGCTGCCGCTGCTCGACACCGAGTACCCGGACGTGCGCGAGATCCAGGCGGCCATCGGCTTTCGCACCGCGCTGAACGTGCCGCTGTTGCGCGAAGGCGAGGCGATCGGCGTGATTTCGCTGCTCCGCGACGAGGTGCGCGAGTTCGCGCCGGCCGAGATCGCCCTGGTGCAGACCTTCGCCGACCAGGCCGTGATCGCGATCGAGAACGTGCGGCTCTTCAACGAGACGCAGGAGGCGCTGGAGCAGCAGACCGCCACGGCCGAGGTGCTGCAGGTCATCAGCGGCTCGATGGCCGACGCGCAGCCGGTGTTCGAGAAGATCGTCGAATGCTGCGAGCGGCTGTTCGAGGCGCAGGCGTTCGCGTTGGGGATCGTCGAGGACGGTCATCGCGTCAGCCTTCCCGTCTATCGCCTCACCGCAACGGCGCGGGCCGAGCTGGGCGCGAGCGAAGCCGCCAGGCTCGAGGCCGACATGAAGGCCGCGTTTCCGCGGCCCCTGGCCGGCACGCTCACCGAGCGGGCCATCGCCGGCGGCCGGCTGGTGGAGATCCGGCAAGAGCACATCGGCGTCGACACCGCGCAGCCCGGAGTGCAGGCTGCCTTGCGGCTCGGCAGCTCGATGGTGGTCGCGCCGCTCATGTGGGAGGGCCGCGGCATCGGCTCGCTCTCGATGATGCGGAAGGTTGGAGGCAGCCTGCGCGAGCGCGACAACGCCCTGCTCGTGACCTTTGCCGACCAGGCGGTGATCGCGATCCAGAACGCGAGCCTGTTCAACGAAGCGCAAGCAGCGCGAGCCGCGGCCGAGGCCGCCAATGAAGCCAAGAGCGCCTTCCTCGCGACGATGAGCCACGAGATTCGCACGCCGATGAATGCCGTGATCGGCATGAGCGGCCTCCTGCTCGACACCGAGCTCAACGGCGAGCAGCGCGACTACGCCGGCACGATCCGCGACAGCGGCGATGCGCTGCTGACGATCATCAACGACATCCTCGACTTCTCGAAGATCGAGGCCGGCCGCATGGACATCGAGGCGCAGCCCTTCGATGTGCGCGAGTGCGTCGAATCGGCGCTCGACCTGATCGGCACGCGCGCCGCCGAGAAGCACCTCGACACGGCCTACCTGTTCGAAGGCGACGTGCCGGTCGCGCTCGCGGGCGACGTGACGCGGCTGCGCCAGGTGTTGCTGAACCTGCTGGCGAACGCGGTCAAGTTCACCGAGCGGGGCGAGGTCGTGCTCACCGTCTGGGCGCGCGCTGCCGAAGGCGGCGCCGAGCTGACCTTCGCGGTGCGCGACACAGGCATCGGCCTCACGTCGGAAGGCGCCAGCCGCCTGTTCCAGTCGTTCACGCAGGCCGACTCGTCGACGACGCGACGCTACGGCGGCACCGGCCTCGGCCTGGCGATCAGCAAGAAGCTGGCCGAGCTGATGGGCGGCAGGATGTGGGTCGAAAGCGCAGGCCTCGGACAGGGATCGACCTTCTTCTTCACCATCGTCGCGCCGCTCGCCGAATCGCCGCAACTGAACCGTCGCCATCTGCTCGGCCAGCAGCCGGCGCTCGCCGGCAAGCGCGTGCTGCTGGTCGACGACAACGCCACCAACCGCAAGGTGCTCGCCCTGCAGACCGGCAAGTGGGGCATGCTGCCGCGCGACACCGAATCGCCTGCCGAGGCCCTGCGCTGGCTGCGCGACGGCGAGGCTTTCGACGTCGCGATCCTCGACATGCACATGCCGGAGCTGGACGGTCTGGCTCTGGCCGGTGAAATGCATCGCCTGCGGCCCGAGCTTTCGCTGGTGCTGTTCAACTCGCTCGGCCGGCGCGAGGCGGGCGACACAGAGGGCCTGTTCAACGCGTATCTCAGCAAGCCCCTGCGCCAGTCGCAGCTGTTCGACGCACTGGCCGGCCGGCTCGCCCTCGAGCACACGCCGCAGGCAGCGCAGACCCGCGGCAAGACGGCGATGGACGCCGACATGGCGCGCCGCCACCCCTTGCGCATCCTGCTCGCCGAGGACAACGTCGTGAACCAGAAGCTGGCGGTGCGGCTGCTGCAGCAGATGGGCTACCGCGCCGACCTGGCCAGCAACGGCATCGAGGCGATCGAGTGCATCGCGCGTCAGCCCTACGACGTGGTGCTGATGGACGTCCAGATGCCAGAGATGGACGGACTCGAGGCGACGCGCCGCATCACGCGGCGCTGGAACGCGCGCGAGCGGCCACGCATCGTCGCGATGACCGCCAATGCCATGCAAGGCGACCGCGAGGAGTGCATCGGTGCCGGCATGGACGACTACATCACCAAGCCGATCCGCGTCGAGGAGCTCGTCGCCTCGCTGGACAAGACCCGAGCCCGAACCGATGCATAGGAGCAGATGCCCATGAGCCAGGCCGTGATCGACCCGCACACTTTCGACGAGCTGCAGGCCAACGCCGGCGCCGACTTCGTCGCCGAGCTGGTGGATACGTTCGCCGAGGAGGCGCCGCCGCTGCTCGCCGAGATGCGCAGCGCCCTGGCCGGCGGCGCGGCCGAGCGGTTCCGTCGCGCGGCGCATTCGTTGAAGAGCAACAGCAGCACCTTCGGCGCGACGCGGCTCGCGGCGATGGCGCGCGAGCTCGAGATGAACGGGCTCGCCTCCGGTGCCGGCGCAGTCGAAGCGCTGGCGCAGGAGTTCGAGACAACACTGGCGGCACTGCAGGCGCTGGCCCGGCCATGAGCGCATCGACGCCTTTGCTCGCCGCCGGCTCGTTCGGTCGCTTCGAGATCCTGATCGCCGAACGCCGGCTCCAAGTCGACGGCCAGCCGGCGGCGCTCGGCAGCCGTGCCTTCGACCTGCTTGCGGCGCTGGTGGCGCGGCGCGACCGCGTCGTCTCCAAGGACGAGCTGATCGACGTCGTCTGGCCCGGCCTGGTGGTCGAGGAAAACAATCTGCAGGTGCAGATCTCCGCGCTGCGCAAGGTGCTCGGCGCGCAGGCGATCGCCACCGTCCCCGGACGCGGCTACCAGTTCACCGTCGCTGCGGCGGCCACCGCCTCGGCGGCGGCCGAAGCGAACGCGCCGCGCCTTCCCGAGCGCGCCGGCGACGCGGCGCTGCGCAAGGCATGCCTGCTCGTCGCCGACGACAACAAGGTGAACCGGCTGCTGCTCTGCCGCTCGCTCGAGCTGATGGGGCACGAGGTCGAGAGCGCTGACAACGGCCGAGTCGCGCTCGAGAAGCTGCTGAGCGGGCGCTTCGACATGCTGCTGCTGGACCTCGAGATGCCCGAGATGGACGGCTTCGCGCTGCTCGGCCGGCGCGCCGCCGAGCCGGCCCTGCGCGAGCTGCCGGTGATCGTCACCAGCTCGCTCGAAGGCGCGGCGCAGGTGGCGCGCTGCATCGAGCTCGGCGCCGACGACTTCCTGCACAAGCCGGTGAACCCGGTCCTGCTGAAGGCGCGCGTCGATTCGAGCCTGGAGCGCAAGCGCCTGCGCGACCGGCAGCGCGAGCTGCTCGCCCGCCTGGCGCCGGACCTGCGCGATGGTGCGCAGGTGCCGGGTGGCGGCTCGGGCGGGATGCGTGTCGAGGCGACGCTGCTCGTCGCGCGCTTGCACGACGTTGACGCGCTGGCCGCGTCGCAACCGGCGCACGAGACGCTCGAGCTGCTCGGCAACTGGAGCACCTTGATGTGCGACGCCGTCGAGGGCCGCGGCGGCCTGGTGCAGCAACTCGGCGGCGACGCCATGATGGCGGTGTTCGGTGCGCCCGACCCGGTGCGTGGCGACGGCGGGGCGCCCTGGGCGGCGACGCGGGCGGCGCTCGAAATGCTGGAGCTGCTGGCGCTCTTCAACGCCGAGCGGGCGGCGTCGGGCCAGTCGGCGGTCGCCGTCGGCATCGGCATCGCCAGCGGCGAGGTCGTCGTCGGCCATGCCGGCACGCCGAGGCGCGCGGTTTACGTCTGCGTTGGTGCGGCGGTGCAACGCGCGGTGGCGCTTGAAGCGCTGGCGACGCGCGGCACCGCCGCCGTGCTGCTCGACGGCTCGACGAACGCCGCACTGGCCGGCCGCGCCGCGACGGACGCCGTGCGGCCGATGGCCCTGCCTGGCCATCCGACGGCAGTGCCCGTGTTCGCGCTGAAGGCGGGCTGACGGCGGTCGACGGGCGACGACGCCGGCTGGCCCGGGAGGGTCCTCGCCACAGACGCGACGAGCTCGAACCTTCGGTCGCTCGCCCGGCGCTCGGTCCGATACGATCCGCGCGATGCAAGCGTTCAAGTCCGTCACCTACGCCAGCCCGAATCCGGGCCCAAGCCTCATCGTCCTCGGCGCCGTGCACGGCAACGAGACCTGCGGCACCCGCGCCATCGGGCGCCTGATCGGCGAGATCGATGCCGGTGGCGTGCACCTGAGCGCGGGCCGCCTGACGCTCGTGCCGGTAACCAACCGGCTCGCCTACGACAACCACCGCCGCGCCGGCGACCGCAACCTGAACCGGAATCTCTCGCCGACCGACGCGCCGCGCGACTTCGAGGACCATGTCGCCAACTGGCTCTGTCCGTTGCTCGCGGCGCACGAGGTGCTGCTCGACCTGCACTCCTTCACCTCGCCGGGTACACCCTTCGTCTTCATGGGCCCGACCGACAACGACGGGTCACTCGAGCCTTTCGCGCAGGCCGGCCGCGAAGAAGCGATCGCGCTGCGTCTCGGCGTCGGCCGGGCCGCCGACGGCTGGCTCGGCACCTACGCCGCCGGCGTGGCGCGTCGCCGCGAGCTGGCGGCGTCGTTTCCCGAGGCGACGCTCGACCTCGACCCGCGCTACGGCATCGGCACGACCGAGTACATGCGCTCGGTCGGCGGCTGCGCCGTCACGCTCGAATGCGGCCAGCACGACGATGCCGACGCGCCCGAGATCGCCTACCGGGCGATCCTCAACACGCTGGCCCACCTGCGCCTGATCGACGCGCCGGACCCGGAGCCAACCACGCAGGCCGAATGCCTGAGCCTGTGCGAGGTGATCGACCGGCTGCATCCGGGCGACGCCTTCGTGCAGACCTGGCGCAGCTTCGATCCGGTGGCGCGCGGCCAGGCGATCGCCACGCGGCACGACGGCAGCGCCATCGTCGCGCCCTTCGACGGCTACGTCGTGTTCCCCAACTCCGGCGCCGAAGCCGGCCACGAGTGGTTCTATCTGGCGAGGCCGAGCTCGCGCCTGCAATCGGCGCGGTAACGAGGCGCGACCTGATCGGCGCCGCGCGGCTGCCGCTCAGAAGCCGTGCTCGGCGACGATGTGGAACGGCGTCATCGAGACGACGAAATAGGTCGGCACCGCCAGCTGCAGCAAGGCGCCGCCGCGCTGGCCGTAGCGCTTGACCCATGAGGTGGCCAGGCCGAACTCGTTGACGGCGAGCACCGTGGTGGCCTCTGCCGGCGCGATCGCCCCGTTGCCGGCCTGCTGGCCGCGCAAGCCCCAGGCGCGGCCCTCGACCGTCGCCGTCGAGACATGAAAGCCGCGCTCGTTCTCGAGCGGCGGATAGTGCAGGCCGAGGATCTTCTCGGCGTTGTCGACGTCGAAGTCGACCAGCGCACCGGTGCCGGCTTCGTACTTGAAGGCGACCGGGTTGCTGCCGAGGAAGACGATGCGGCCGCCCGCTTCGAGGTAGCGGCGCAACAGCGAGGTCGTGTCGGCCGGCTCCATCAGTCCTAGCGGCACGCGGTTGGCGGCGAAGACGACGATGCTGCGGCCGCCGCCGCTCACCTGCGCCATCATCGCCTCGACCAGCTTTGGACCGTCGACGCGCTTGTAGCCCGTGCCTTCGAACGAGCCACGGATGGCCGCGTCGATGTCGTTGCGAAACCAGTTGAAGGCGTCGCCCGACTGCGCGCCTTCCCAGTAGACGAAGCGCTGCAACGGCGCCGGCGTGGGGCCGGCCGCGTCGGCGACGTCGAGGGCGTAGAGCGTGCCTTCGTCCGAGCTCGCATAGACGACGTGGCCGGCCACGACCGGGGTGGCGAACGAGCGGTCGCCGAGCGGGAAGCGCCACAGCTCGGTGCCTGCCGCCTTGTCGATGGCGTAGAGCGTGCCGGAGAAATCGCTGGCGAGCAGCACGCTGCCGGCGATCGTCGGTGACGAGAACACCGCGCTCGACGTCGCGTAGCGCCAGCGCTCGGCGCCGGTCTGCAGATCGGCGGCCTGGATGATCGCGGCGCTGCCACTCCCGATGTAGAGCGTGCCCTTGTCGATCGCCGTGGAAAGGATCCACGAGGCGCCGTTGTGCGTCGTCTTCCACTTCTGCGCGCCGGTCGCCAGGTCGATGCCGTAGGCGTAGCCATCGCGCCCGCCGATAGCGACGACGCCGGCCTCGATCGACGCCGAGCCGAACACCGAGGTCGTGTCGTTTTCCTTGTCGGCGAAGGTCCGCGACGCGCCTTCGGTGGCGAACTTCCATCGTTGCTTGCCGCTCTTGCGGTCGAGGGCGACGACGTGGCCGCTCATCGTGCCGAAGACGACCGCGTCGTCGCTGACCACTGGCGTCGAGCGCACGCGCGAGCCGGCGTCGAAGCTCCAGACGACGCGGCCGCTCTGCCGATCGATGGCGCGCACATGGCCGTCGCCGCTACCGACGTAGAGCTCGGCGCCGAAGACGACCGGCGACGAGCTGTAGAAGTCCCAGTAGTTCTTGTCGCCGAGGTCCCTTCCGAGATCGACGCTCCAGCGTCGCGCGCCGTCGGCCGCAGCGAGCGCATGGAGCTTGCCGTCGCGGCTGGTGACGAAGACCGTGCCGTCGACGACGCAGGGCGAGGCGCTGATGCCCGAGCCGAGCGCGGCGTGCCAGCGCTCGCGTCCTCCGCTCTCGGCATCGAGCGCGTAGAGCGAGCCGTCGGCGCTGCCGACGTGGAGCGTGCCGTCGACGACGGCCGGCGTGCTGCGGATCGGTCCGCCGGCGCTGAAGGTGAAGCGCACGCCGTTCAGGCGCCGCGGTGAAGGCGCGTCGTAGACACCGGTGAGCTGGGCATTGCCCTTGAACATCGCCGGCGCGGCCGCCAGCGTCTGCGGCGCCACGACGGAACCGCCGGCGGCGGCGAGCAACGAGCACAGGGCAAGGCGCAGCCCGAGCGGGCGAATTGGATTCATGGGACGGCGGGCAGTGCAGGGCGCGGCGATGTTCAGTGATCGCGCGCGCCCTCGCAATGCACATCCGCGTCGGCGCTTGCACTTTCGTGCCGCCGCCGAAAGGCGCCCGGTGTCATGCCCATGTGGCGCTGGAAGAAGCGGCTGAAGTAGGACGGGTCGGAGAAATCGAGGCGCTCGGCGATCACCGACGCGGGCAGGTCGGTCTGCAGCAGCAGCCGGCGCGACGCCAGCAGCACGTGTTGCTGGATCAGCTCGCCGGCACTGCGCCCATAGGCGCTGCGCAGGCAGCGGTTCAGAGTGCGGCTGGTCGTCTGCAACCGCTCCGCATAGCTGGCGACGCGGTCGCCCATGCCTGCCTCGGCGGCGACCAGCCGGGCGAAGCGCGCCGCGAGCTGCGCCGACGCATCGGTCTCGCGCGCCGGCGTGGCGCCGCTTGAACGCTGCATCATCACGAGCAGCCGGTAGATGTCGGCGCGCAGCAGGTGCGCGCTGTCGGCGCGCAGCGCCGCGATCTCGCCGGCCATCGTGCCGACGACGTCGACGCAGGCATCGAAGTGGCGCCGCGTCATACGACGCCGACTACCTGGTGGTGGCGCTCGGCGCCGACTACGACATCGCGGCGACGCCGGGCCTCGGCGACGTCGAGGAGTTCTATTCGGTGGCCGGCGCGAATCGCCTGCGCGACATCCTGCCGACGTTCTCGAAAGGGC
>JANXWR010000005.1 GCA_025351025.1 Burkholderiales bacterium
CCGGGTGCGGCGTGTACTTGGCGATCGTGCCCAGGCGCAGGTAGCCGAAGACCATCTGAAGCACGCCGGCCGCCGCAACGCCGACGCTGACCCACATCAGCGTCGCGCGAGGATCGCTGAATCCCTTCGCAGCCGACGCGCTCGCAAGGCCCGCCACGAGGCTGGCGGTCAGCAGCGCCAGGGAGGCACGCGGGCCGGCGACCAGCCTTCCACCGCCCATCCAGGAACCGACGAGATTGGCCAGCACGGTTCCCATCAGCGTCGCAGACATCGCCACCGGTCCATAGGCCGGCCCCAGGGGCGCGAAGGCAATCAGGCCATAGGCAGCGATTTCGGGTGCGTGGGCAATCGCCGTGGCAGCGCTCCCGAGCGCCAGTTGTAGCCGGGCACGCAATATTCCGTAAGGCATCGATTCAGGCGCGCCACCAGTCTGACCGCGTCAAAACAGTGCGACGGAGAGGGAAAAGTCAAGGCTCTGTTCGCGTTGAGTAGTGATGAGGCTCATCTGGTGAGCTACTGGCCGGTCAGACTGGCTTCATTGCCCGAGGGTTTCGGGCCGATGGAGCCCGAGATGCGAGCACGCGAACTCAAGCAACTGTTCACCCTGACCGCCACGCTCACCGCCGGCCAGCGCGAGCAGTTGATGGCGCACCTGGGCAGCAGGTTGGACATGGACGAGGTCAGCGCCGTCGTTCAAGGCAGGATGGCGCGACACCCTGGTTGCCCGAAGTGCCAGGCCCATCACGTGGTTTGCAACGGCCAGGCTGGCGGCCTTCAGCGCTACAAGTGCCGCAGCTGCGGCGTCACTTTCAATGCCCTGACCGGCACACCGCTGGCTCGGCTGCGCCACCGCGACAAGTGGCTTGAGCAGACCCAGGCCATGGACGAGGGGCTGAGCGTTCGCAAGGCTGCAGCCCGCATGGAGGTGCATAAAACCACGGCGTTTCGCTGGCGCCACCGCTTCTTGGGGCTGGCGCGCCAAGCCAAGGCCAACAAGCTGGCCGGCGTGGTCGAGGCCGACGAGACCTATGTGCTGCGGTCATACAAGGGGCAGCGCCGCGAGCTACTGGCCGAGCAGGTGCGCAAGCCGCGTCATCGCGGGGGCAAGGCCGCCAAGCGAGGTCTGTCTGCCGAGCAAGTGCCTATTCTTGTGCTGCGCAATCGGGCCGGTCAGACCACGGACCAAGTGCTGGAAGTCGCCAACACGCGCTTTGTCACCGAAGTGATGCAACCGGCCTTGGCCGACGATGCGGTGCTGTGCACGGACGGCAGCGGCATGCTGGCCAAGGTGGCCAGTGAACTCGGCATCGAGCACCACGCGGTGAATACCTTGCGGGGCGAGCACACCCGGGGCGCCTGGCACATCCAGAACGTCAACGCGTACCACAGCCGCTTCAAGCAATGGATGCGCCGCTTCAACGGCGTCGCCACGTCGTACCTGCCGAACTACCTCGGCTGGTTCCGTGCCCTGGACCGGAACGCCCAATCCGGCGCCAAGCCCGCGTCGCTGTTGGCCTTGGCCGTTGGCGCATGAAGCCATCCACAGCCAACGCGAACAGAGCCTTTTTCTTTGCGTGCGCCCAGCCTCGGCTCGGTGGGCCGTTTCCGGGCGGGCGCGACCGGCTCAGGCGCGCAGGCGGGTCGGCGGCGTCGGCTGTGCCGCGTCGGTCGCGAACGGCCGGCTGAGCTCGATGCGGCGCCACTTGCGCTGTTCCCAGGTCTGCGGACCCTGCACCGGCCAGCGCTCGATCAGCGCCGCGAGCTCGGCGCGCGGCACGCGCGTGAACACCGGGTGCGTCAGACCGAGAAACCAGCGGCCACGGCGCAGCCGCAGCGGCAGCGGCGCGCGCGCCTCGTTGACCCAGTAGACGCAGGCCTTCTCGGCCCAGTACGCCTGGCGCTCGAAGTTGACGCGGCCGGCGAAGCCCGTGTCGGCCGGAAAGATCAGGCAGGACTCGCCGACCTCGACCACCGCCTGCACCAGGTCACCGGGCGAATCGCCCGAGCCGCGGTGCACCAGCACCACGCGTTCGATGTCCGGCGCGTGCAGCCGGTCGACCTCGACCTCGTTGCGGTAGACCAGGATGTCCTGCCCTTGCCAGGCGGTGCGCCACGACGACTTCATTGCGTTGATCCCCGTTCATTCCCATCGACTCCGTGGGTCGGCAACCCTAACGCGCGCGCGGGCGGCTGCGTGTCAGCAGACGCGTCAAGGTGCAAGCGGACGTTCGCTGCATGCGTTCAGGACGGCAGGTTGCGGATCTCGACCGGCTCAATCGCGTCGGCCG
>JANXWR010000053.1 GCA_025351025.1 Burkholderiales bacterium
GACCCCCAGCCTTGAGCGTCTCGATCCACACGCGGCCTGCGCGCCGCACGCGCAACTCCATGCCGTGCTTTTTAAGGCGCCGATCCGAGGTGTCGAAATAGGTGCTGCTGAGCCTTTGCGAATGTGGCTTGCCGACTGCGAATTGGCGCAACAGGGCAAGACGGCGAAAGGTGGTCACATTTGCCGGCGCGAGCAACAGTTTGAGCTCGACTTCCATCGATGAATACGTAGTGCGATGACGTTTGAGCTGAATACCCTTCAACTTCCTCGAGCGCGTGGGACTTGAAACTGCGGTCTCAGCCGATGCGCAACTCATTGAGTACGACTCGCACCCCCGGGGCAGACCAGGCCACACCCTGCGCCGCGTCGCGTTCCTGCCACGAATGCACTGTGCCGCTCAGCTTCACCGTCGTGCCCGCGACATCAACCTGGATGTGTTTGGCCTCGCGGGTGGCCTGCCGTGTCAGCGCTTCCTGGATCTCGCTCGACAGGTCGGCCGCTTTCGTGCCTGCGCGCAGCGTGATCTCATTGCTGATGCCCACCACGCCCATCAACGTGCGAATCGCCTTCTCGACGCTGCGCCGCTGGTAGTCCCATTCGACATCGCCCTGCAGCGTCACCCAGCCATGATCCACTGTCAGCCGGATCGACTCCACCGGCACCAGCGTATTCCATTTCAGCGCGTCCTCGGCACTGGCGGCGATGTCGGTATCACTGCGCTTGTGATCCGGCGAGAGTTTGACGTCGAGTTCAAGCGCGATGGCCTGCACGCCCGCGACACGCCGCAACGCCCGCGAGGCTGCGTGCTTCTCCGCGAACGTGTCGAGGTGGCCTGTCAGCGTCACGACGCCGTCGTTCACTGCTACACCGATGGCGGTGGACCTGACCGCCGGGTCCCAGGCCAGCTCGGCCGTCACATCTCTCTTCAAGTCGGCATCTGTTTTCACGATGAAGTACCTTTCATACGGGTTGCAGGGAGGCGGCTCGCAGCGCTCTCGTGGAGAGACAGTCGGGCCACGCTTCAATCTACGCGGTGCGCGCCGACGCGCTTGATGTAGATCAGGGCACGAAGAAGACGGCGTGAACTCCGATCTGTGAGCCGGCGCGCACGCAGCGATACGCCTGCATCAACTCCTCGCTGCTAAGCATCACTGCGATTGCCTTCGTAAAGAGTAGGCATGCGTCGCCATCGCGCTTTGATCGTCATCAACGCAGACGCAGATCGCGGGGAAACGTGGTGAGCCCAGAGCGATAAGGTACCCACCGCTGCCTAGGCACTGCGAAAGCGTTGCACAGGCTCGCGTGCTGCGCAGACTCCGGCGTTGGTCGGCGTCGTAGAGGCGGAAGGGAGTGGTACGGGTGGACGTGCAGATGACCCGACAGACTTCAGCTGCGCCGGCTCGGCGAGGCGATCAACTACAACGCTTACGGCGACGACGAGCGCGATGTCTGCATCGCTCCGGCGCACCTGTATGCGGTCATGGCGCGCTACCGCGATCCGCGCGACATGCTCGCGCCCGAAGGCATTGTCGACGCGATCGACTCACGGCGCCGCGCCGACCTGAAGCAGGCCTTGGCTTGGCCGGCGCATCGGCAGGACGCGCGCGGCTGCGTGCTGGTTCTTCCCGACGCGGCGTGGAGCCGGCGCGTGCTCGGCTGCCTCGCCAACGAGTTGGCCAACGCCCAGCCGCAACACGCTCATGCGGTGCTCGAGCTGCAGGGTACGGGCGGGTACGTGGTCAGCGTGCGCGCGCCGCTCGCGTCGCCCTCGGGCGCCGATGAGCTGTGCAGCCGGTTTGGCGGGGGCGGCCGCGCGCGTGCCGCCGGCATCGACGGCCTGCCGCCGGACGATCTCGAACGCTTTCTCGCGGCCTTTGCCAGCACGCGCTGGGGCGAGCAGGCTCCCATGCGCTCAAGATGACGGGTTGTCCGGCAAGTGAGCGATGAACCAGCTCCCGGCCAGTTCCGTTACGCGCTCGAGGGCGCCGCGTTCTTCGAACAGGTGGGTGGCACCCGGCACGATGGCGAGTTTGCTTCGGTCCGTCAGTTGGCTGAGCGCGCGTTGGTTCAGCACCAGGACTTCCGTGTCGGCGCCGCCGACGATCAGGAGTGTCGGCACGCCGACACGAGGCAGGGAATTGCCAGCAAGGTCCGGCCGGCCGCCACGCGAGACGACCGCGAATACGCGCTCAGGACGGGCGGCTGCGGCCACGAGCGCGGCCGCGGCACCGGTGCTGGCCCCGAACAACCCGAGCGGTAGGGCCGCGAGTGAAGGCCTTCGATCCAGCCATTCGATCGCTTCGGTCACACGCCGTCCGAGCAACTCGATGTTGAAGACGTTGTCGCGGTCGAGGGCTTCCTCGGGCCGCAGTAGGTCGAACAGCAGCGTGCCCAATCGCTGCTCGTTCAAGGCGTGGGCGACCTGAAGATTTCGCGGGCTGCGCCGACCGCTGCCGCTGCCGTGCGCGAACACGATGATTGCCTGCGCGCGGGGCGGCAGTATCAAATCGCCTTCCAGCGCCTGTGGGCCGATCAGAACCTGCTTCGGAGGATCCAGCAACTCTTCCATCATCGCTCCTTGCATGCCGGCTCGACCTCGAGTGCCGCGTACCGTTGTATTTGTTTATGCGCGCAAGGCGTTCGCCGGGCTTGCGAATTCGCAAGGCATCGACTGTCGGTTCTTCAACTGATCTATCTCAAGTCGAACCGCCACGCTGTGGCTAGATTTGAATCAACGCAGGCGCCGGCCTGCCTGGGAAACGAACCTCCATGTCATCCGGCATGCCGTCACTTCACTGAACACGGAATAGCTGCTGCATGACCGCGATCCGCTGTCTTATCACTGGTGGCTCGGGCTTCCTGGGGATCAACCTTGTGCGGCTGCTGCTGACGAAGAGTCGGCCTGCTCGATCGCTGGACATTGCTGAGTTCGACTACCCCGAGAGAAACCGCCTCGACGCGATCCTCGGCGATATTCGCGACGCCGGCACGGTCGAGCGGGCAATGATCGATGTGGACATCGTGGTCCATTGCGCAGCCGCGTTGCCGCTTGCCAGCGACGCCGAGATCCACTCGACAGATGTCGATGGCACGCGAATGCTGCTGGACGCTGCCTGGCGCCACGGTGTGTCGCGTTTCGTTTTCATCTCGTCGACGGCGGTGTACGGCATTCCGGACCACCACCCCATCCACGAGGACGACGCGCTGCATGGCGTCGGAGCCTACGGATATGCCAAGATCGAGGCCGAGCGGCTGTGCGCCGACTATCGAGCCCGCGGCCTGTGCGTGAGCATCCTGCGCCCGAAGAGCTTCGTCGGACCGGAACGCCTGGGCGCCTTCGAGCTGCTCTACGACTGGGCGTTCGATGGGCATGCCTTCCCGGTGCTGGGCCGCGGCGACAACCTCTACCAATTGCTCGACGTGGAGGATCTTTGCCAGGTGATCTACCTCTGCATGACGCTGGATGCAGAGGTGGTGAACGGCACCTTCAACGTCGGCGCGAAAGAATTCAGCACGATGCGCGACAACTTCCAGTCAGTGCTCGACCGTGCCGGGCACGGCAAGCGTGTTGTCGCCCTCCCCGCGAAGCCGGCCGTGCTGTTGCTGCGTCTGCTCTCCGCACTGGGGCTCTCGCCCCTGTACCGCTGGATCTACGAGACGGCCGACCACGAGAGCGTGGTGGCCATCGACCGCCTGCAATCCAGGCTCGGCTTCACGCCGCGGTATTCGAACCGCGAGGCACTGCTTCGCAACTACGATTGGTACTTGGCGCATCGCAGCGATTTCCAGGGTCGCTATGGCGTATCGCACCGCCTGCCGTGGAAGCGAGGCGTTCTTCGAATCGCCAAGTGGTTGTTCTGAGCGGGGACGCTGGCCGTGGATCGCTCGCCCATTCTTCATCCATGCGCCGTCGGCGCCGGTCAGGCGGCCCAGGTGCCGCTGGTCGTGGATCTCGATGGCAGCCTGCTGCGCACCGACACGCTGGTGGAGTCCCTGTTTGCCGTGGCCCGGACGCATCCGCTGACCTTGCTGAAAGTGCCGGCGTGGCTCGCACAGGGTCGCGCGCGGCTGAAGCAGGGCCTGGCCGAGCGGGCGGCCATCGACGTGCACACGCTGCCCTTCAACCCTGAATTGGTGGAGCATCTGCGCGCCCAGAAGCGCCGCGAGCGGCACCTGATCCTGGCCACCGGTGCCGACCAGAAGATCGCCCGCGCGGTGGCTGACGAGTTGGGCCTATTCGACGTGGTGCTGGCCAGCGACGGCGACGTGAACCTGACGGCCAGCCGCAAGCGCGAACGCCTCGTCGCGGAATTCGGCGATCGGGGTTTCGACTACGTCGGCAACAGCGCGCGCGACCTGCCCGTCTGGGCGGCCGCACGCCGCGGCCTGTTGGTGACCCGTTCGCCGCGGACCGAATAGGAAATTCAAAGGCCCTTTTCCTCACCGGTGGCCCCCCCGGGCACGGCGGTCGACACTCTTCATACGGTCCTTGGAGTCGACAGCGTCCAGTTGAGTGGCGCCGACCCCAGCGAAATGCGCTTGTCATTGGGACCGTCTGCGGGTCAACCCTGGCGATCACGCCGCTTTGCCCTGTCCCTCAAAGCCCCGGCCGCAGCCGGTCCCCGCGGCCCGGGGCGCCAGGCCGCTCGAACGGCAGTGTGTGACTACGGTCAGGCTGCCTGCAGCGCCTGTCCACGCGCGGGAGCCCGCGGCGGCGCGCGGGCCTGCAGTCCGAGGTGCGTGAGGATGCGCTCGATCACCGGCGCCTCCAGGATGGCGGCAATGATCTTCAGC
>JANXWR010000061.1 GCA_025351025.1 Burkholderiales bacterium
CGCCGCGTGCGCCCGAGAGGTCGATACCTTCGAGCAGCGGGCAGGCCACGGCCGCTTCGGCAGCCTTGGCGGCGCGGTCCGGGCCCGACGCGATGGCCGTGCCCATCATCGCCTTGCCAGGCTCGCTCATCACCGTCTTCACGTCCTCGAAGTCGACGTTGACGAGGCCCGGGATGTGGATGATGTCGCTGATGCCGCCGACCGCGTTCTTCAGCACGTCGTTGGCGTGGGCGAAGGCCTGGTCCTGCGTCACGTCGTCGCCGAGCACGTCGAGCAGCTTGTCGTTGAGGATGACGATCAGCGAGTCGACATTCGCTTCGAGCTCGGAGACGCCGGCATCCGCCGCCTTGAGGCGGCGTGGACCTTCGAATTCGAACGGCTTGGTGACGACGCCGACGGTGAGGATGCCCATCTCGCGCGCCACCCGGGCGATCACTGGCGCCGCGCCGGTGCCGGTGCCACCGCCCATGCCGGCGGTGATGAAGAGCATGTGCGCGCCGTCGATCGCCTGACGGATGCGGTCGACCGCTTCTTCCGCCGCAGCGCGGCCGGCTTCGGGCTTGGCGCCGGCGCCGAGGCCGGTCGAGCCGAGCTGGATCAGGTGATGCGCCGCCGAGCGGTTGAGCGCCTGCGCGTCGGTGTTCGCGCAGATGAAGTCGACGCCCTGCACGCCCTCGTCGATCATGTGCTCGACCGCGTTGCCGCCGCCGCCGCCCACGCCGATCACCTTGATCTGCGTGCCCATGCTGAACTCCTCGATCATTTCGATTGCCATCTGTTGCTCCAATCCTTGCAGTTGCCGTGAGTTGTCGATTGCCTGGAATACGTTCTTGATGTGATGTGTTCCTCCCGCGCCGTCAGCCGGTGGGCGGCGGGTCGTGGGCGCGAGGGCGCGTCATCCTGAGCAAGGCGAAGGATCGCGACAAGCGCCGGCAGCCGTTTTTTCCGGCACCGGGATCCTTCGCTTCGCTCAGGATGACAAAGGCGGTGGTGGTCATCAGAAATTCCCCAGGAACCAGTCCTTGGCGCGACCGAACATCGTCTTCACCGAGCCCGCCTGCTGCGCCGCGCGCTGGCCGCGCGTGCGCGCGATGCGTGCCTCTTCGAGCAGGCCCATCACCGTCGCCGAGCGCGGGTTCGCGACCATGTCGTGCAAAGCGCCGCGATAGGTCGGCGTGCCCTTGCGCACGGGCTTCAGAAAAATGTCTTCGCCGAGCTCGACCATGCCCGGCATGACCGCCGCGCCGCCGGTGATGACGATGCCGCTCGAGAGCAGCTCCTCGTAGCCGCTTTCGCGGATCACCTGATGCACCAGCGAATAGATCTCCTCGATGCGCGGCTCGATCACGCCGGCCAGCGCCTGGCGGCTCAGCATGCGGGGCGGTCGGTCGCCGAGTCCGGGCACTTCGAGCTGCTCGTTCGGATCCGCGAGCAACTGCTTGGCGACGCCGTACTCGACCTTGATCTCCTCGGCGTCCTTGGTCGGCGTGCGCAGGGCCATGGCGATGTCGCTCGTGATCAGGTCGCCGGCGATCGGGATCACCGCGGTATGCCGAATCGAGCCGTCGGTGAAGATCGCCACGTCGGTGGTGCCGGCGCCGATGTCGACCAGCGCCACGCCCAGGTCCTTCTCGTCGTCGGTCAGCACCGAGTGGCTCGACGCGCTCGGGTTCAGCACCAGCTGCTCGACTTCGAGGCCGCAGCGGCGCACGCACTTGACGATGTTCTCTGCCGCGCTCTGTGCGCCGGTGACGATGTGCACCTTGACCTCGAGGCGGCCGCCGCTCATGCCGATCGGCTCCTTGACCTCGTGGCCGTCGATCACGAATTCCTGCGGCTCGACGAGCAGCAGGCGCTGGTCGTTCGGAATGTTGATCGCCTTGGCCGTCTCGACGACGCGCGCCACGTCGACGGGCGTCACTTCCTTGTCGCGCACGATGACCATGCCGGTCGAGTTCTGGCCGCGGATGTGGCTGCCGGTGATGCCGGTGTAGACGCGCGTGATCTTGCAATCGGCCATCATCTCGGCCTCTTTCAGCGCCTGCTGGATCGACTGCACCGTCGCGTCGATGTTGACGACGACGCCGCGCTTCAGGCCATGCGCCGGCGCGCTGCCGAGGCCGGCGAGGCGCAGCTCGCCGTCGGGCATCACCTCGGCGACGACCGCCATCACCTTGGCGGTTCCGATGTCGAGACCGACGACGATGTCTTTCATTTCCTTGGCCATCAGCGACCGCCCGGCCGCCCGAAGGGCGCTGAGCGCCCCTTCGGGGGGCAGCGAACGAAGTGAGCGTGGGGGCGAGGCATTTGCGTGGCTCCTTATTTCTTTTGTCCGGGCTTGTCGGCCGCATTGATCGTCGTCGAGACGCCCTTCAGGCGGACCGCGTAGCCGTCGGTGTGGCGCAGGTCGGCGTATTCGAGCGGGCGCTGGTAGCGCTGCATCACCTGGCGCACCGTCGACACGAAACGCGCCGTACGCGCCATCACCTCGTCGTCGCTGCCGCGGCCGATCTCGACCACCGCGCCGTTGTCGAGCGTCGCCTGCCACGAGCCGCGGCTCGAGAGCCGCAGCGCGTCGACGCGCGCCTCGAGCGGCGCGAACGCCGGACCGAGCTTGCCGAGCACCGCGAGCACGTGCGCCGAGCTGCCTTCCGGGCCTTCGAGCGTCGGCAGCGTGTCGTCCTCGACGTCGCCGACGTTGGCCTCGAACACCTCGCCGAAGCTGTTGACGAGCTTCTCGCTGCCCGGCTCGCCGCCGCCCCAGAGGGCAACCGGCTGATGCTCTTCCAGCCGCACGCGCAGACGGTTCGGCCAGACCCGCTGCACGACAGCACGGCGCACCCAGGGCACCGATTCGAAGGCGCGCCGCACCGCTGCGAGATCGAGGGTCAGGAAGTTACCGGCCAGTCGCGGCGCTGCGTTGGCGCGGATCGTCGAGACGCTGTTGCGGCCGACGTCGCCGTCGACGCTGATGCTGCGGATCGCGAAGAAGGGCTGCCGCGCCACCCAGAGCACGGCGGCCGCGGCGACGAGCAGCACGCCGAGCGCAGCAAGCACGCTCGCGGCGGCGTTCACCAGGCGCACGTCGGGCGCCGACGCAGCTGGACGCGAGGACAGAGTGGCGGCGCGCGCCATCTCAGGCTTTCGCGCCCGGCGCGAGCCAGGCGGGGTCGGAATCGAGAGTCGCCGCGGCGATCAGCTCGAGGCAGAGCTGCTCGTAGCTGATGCCGGCGGCGCGCGCCGAGATCGGCACCAGCGAATGCGAGGTCATGCCCGGCGAGGTGTTCATCTCGAGCAGGAAAGGCTTGCGGTCGGTGCGGCGCAGCATCAGGTCGGCGCGGCCCCAGCCGCGGCAGCCGAGCGTGCGGTAGGCGGCAAGCACGAGGTGCTGGATCTCCGCCTCTTCCTCGACGCCGAGCCCGCACGGACACTCGTAGCGGACGACGTCGGTGAAGTACTTGTTGTGATAGTCGTATTCGCCTTCGGGGGCGACGATGCGCACCACCGGCAGGGCACGCGCCCTGGCACCTTCGCCCAGCACCGGGCAGGTCAGCTCGTCGCCATCGATGAACTCCTCGCACAGCACGTCGGCGTCGTAGCGCGCCGCCAGCTCGACAGCGCCCTGCATCCCGGAGTAGCGGGTGACCTTGGTGATGCCGATCGACGAGCCTTCGCGCGGCGGCTTGACGACGAGCGGCAGGCCGAGCAAGTCGGGCACCGCGCGCAGTTGCTCGCGCGATTGCTGCTCGCCGGCGAGGCGAACGAAGCGCGGCGTCGGCAGGCCTTCGGCGATCCAGACACGCTTGGTCATCACCTTGTCCATGGCGATCGCCGAAGCAAGCACGCCCGAGCCGGTGTAGGGCAAGCCGAGCAGCTCGAGCGCGCCCTGCACGCTGCCGTCTTCGCCATGGCGGCCGTGCAGGGCGACGAAGCAGCGCACGAAGCCTTCGCGCTTGAGCTCGCCGAGCTCGCGCTCGGCCGGATCGAAGGGATGCGCGTCGACACCCAGATTGCGCAATGCCAGCAGCACGCCGGTGCCCGACATGATCGAGATCTGCCGCTCGGCCGACGAGCCGCCCATCAGCACGGCGACCCGGCCGAGCGAAGCGACGTTCACGGCGCTCATGACGCCTTCTCCAGCAACTCGACCACCTGCGCCGGCACGCCGCCGATCGGGCCGGCACCCATGACGATGACGACATCCCCTGCCTTGGCCTGCGCGACGATGGTCGCGGCCATCTCGCCGAGCTCGTCGACGAACATCGGGTCGACCTTGCCGGCGACGCGCAGGGCGCGCGCCAGCGAGCGGCCGTCGGCGGCGACGATCGGCGCTTCGCCGGCAGCGTAGACATCGGCGAGCAGGACCAGGTCGGCGCTGCCGATGACTTTGACGAAGTCCTCGAAGCAGTCACGCGTTCGCGTGTAGCGATGCGGCTGGAAGGCGAGCACGATGCGCCGACCGGGAAAGGCGCCCCGCGCCGCCGCGAGCGTCGCCGCCATCTCGACCGGATGGTGGCCGTAGTCGTCGATCAGCGTGAAAGTGCCCGTGCCGTCCTGCGCCGCCAGCTCGCCGTAGCGCTGGAAACGCCGGTCGACGCCGTCGAACTCGGCCAGGCCCTTGACCACCGGCGCGTCGGCCAGCTCGAGCTCGGCGGCGACGGCGATCGCCGCCAGGGCGTTGAGCACGTTGTGCGCGCCGGGCAGGTTGAGCCTGACCGCGAGGTCGGACATGCGCACGCCGTTCCTGCGCTGCACGGTGAAGCGCATCGTCCCGGCATCAGCAACGACGTCGACAGCGCGGATCATCGCGTCGGCGCCGAAGCCATAAGTGACGATCGGCCGCGAGACCATCGGCATGATCGAGCGCACGCCGGGATCGTCGGCGCAGAGGATCGCGGCGCCG
>JANXWR010000144.1 GCA_025351025.1 Burkholderiales bacterium
GTAGTAGACGACCGCGGCGAGCGCGTAGACATCGGTCCACGGGCCCTGCTTCATGCCAGGCACTTCGGCGTACTGCTCGACCGGCGCGTAGCCCGGCTTCAGAATGACCGTGAGCGCCTGCGTCATGTCGCCGATGACGCGCCGCGCCGCGCCGAAGTCGAGCAGCAGCGGCCGGCCGCTGCCCTTCAACAGGATCACGTTGTCGGGCGCGATGTCGCGGTGGTAGCACTGCTCGGTGTGAATCACCGCGAGTGCCTCGGTGAGCGGCTCAAGCAGATCGCGCAGCCAGTGCTCGTCGGGCGGCGCTCCCATCGCCTTCAGTTCGTCCTTGAGCGTGACGCCTTCGTAGAACGGCATCACCATGTAAGCGGTACCGTTCGCCTCCCAGAATCGATAGACCTTGACCAGCGACGGGTGGTCGAACTGGGCGAGCAGGCGGGCCTCGTTGACGAAGCTCTTCAGCCCGGCCTCGAAGGTCTCGCGATGCCGCTCCGACTTCACCGAGACCTGCGTGCCGCCGACGCGCTGCGCCAGCGAAGACGGCATGTACTCCTTCAGCGCGACGCGCCGGCCGAGCGAATGGTCCTCGGCCAAGTAGACGATGCCGAAGCCGCCTTCGCCGAGCATCTTCGTGATCTCGAACTCGCCGAGATAAAAGCCGACCGGCAGCATGTTGCCGCCTTCGTTCGACGCGGCCCGGGCCGGCCGCGGCCTGATCACCGTCGCATCGCCGTCGGGTGAAAAGGGCTCGGGCGGCGGTGCCATCTCGGTACGCTGCGGCGCCATTTCTGTGCGCTGCGCAGCGACCTGCGTCTTCGGCGATTGCGGCAGGATGCGGGTGGGCTGGTCGTCGTCGTTGCTCATCGGCTCAATGGCCCTTGCCGTGGTCCGGTGCGGCGGGCGAGCCGCCGAACAGGTCGAGTATGTCCTGCTCTTTCGGGGGCGCTTCCAGCGGTGTCGGCGACTCGGACGACTGCAACGTCGGCGGCGCGTCGGGCGGTACCTCGAACATGGCGAGGATGTCGTCGTCCTTCGGTGCTTCGACCGGGCCGGGCTCGAACGGCGCCGCGCCGTCGCCGGCGCCGAACAGGGCAAGGATGTCGCCGTCGCCGATGGCTCCGGCGGCAGTATTCGCAGGCGGCGTGGTCGCGGCCGAGGCCGAGGCCGAGGCCGAGGCTTGGAACAGGCCGAGCAGGTCGGTTTCCTCGACCATGGCTTGCCGTGTCATGGCGACGACCGGCACGTCGAGCGGTTGCGGCAACGTCGCCAGGGGATCGTCTTCACTCGGCGTGCCGCGTGCCGCGGCGCCGCGGCTCGCATCGCTTCCGCCGCCGAACATGCGGGCGAAGTCGTCATGGCCGGGCAGGCCCTCGCTGACCAGCAGGTGCGGTCGTCCCGGCGAGTCGTCGATCCAGAAGGCGATGCCATGAAGCGCCGACGCCGGCGCGCTTGCCGGCGCCCGGCTCGGCGGAGCCGAGAACAGCGCCGCCAGCTCGGCACGACTGGCAACCCCGGCGATGTCGACGAAGCCACCGCCGCCGGCCACCGCTGCAGCGACGGCGGCGCGCGCCGCGGCGAGCCGATCCATGGCGGCACCGCCGTTGTCGCCGGTCGGCGTGCCGAGATCGGCCAGGGCACGCTCAAGGTCGTCGATGCTCCAGTCGCCCTGCAGGGCGTCGAGAGCCGTGTCTTCGAGTCGATGCAGCCAGGCCAGCAAGGCCTCGAACTCCGCGGCGACGCTGGGCACGCGCGCCAGCGAGGCAGCGATGGTGAGCGGGAAGTAGCGGCCGACGCGATCGACCGAGGGCAGCAGGACGCCAGCGAAGACCTGGCTGCAGTCGACGCCGCGAAGCACGCCCGGCGAAAGCAGGAACCGCCAGGGCGGACTGTCCAAGTACGCCTCGACCCACCCTTCGCCGAGCGACTGGCGATGCACCTGCATGGCGCCCGCGAGCCAAAGGTCCCAGGGCTCGATGAAGTCGGCCTCGAGCCGCCGCGACGCGAAGTCGCCGAGCGACGGCAGCTTGCCGTACCAGCCCGGGATTGTCGCGACGTCGCTGCTGACGTTCATGGCCGCGTCACAAGGACCCAGGGCAACGGAACTGCTGGATCTCGCGCAGACGGAATGGATTGAACACGCTGTTCGACGTGACCTCGAGGCGGGCGCGACGGCCCTCGAGGAGCATCGGCACGACGAAGCGCTCGGGCTGTGCGGTCGGCTGCACCTCGAAACGATCGAAGACGCGGAACAGCGCCCAGGGTCCGTCGGCGGTGAGCGTCGTCGTGCCCGGCGTGGTGGTGATCTTGATCTGCGAGGCGACGCGCGCGCTCGGCCACTGCAAGGTCACCGGCGTGGTGTTGCCGGCGAGGAACTTGTAGACGGTGCCGTCGACCTCGAGGTTCATCTCCTTCATGCCGTCTTCCATCTCGACCGCGCGGATGTCGACCTTGAACGACGGCGTCTTGCCACCGCTGCGGAAGAACACTTCCTTGATGCGCGCGGCGCGCTGGAAGTCGACCAGCGCGGCGGCGTTGACCGGCTTCGAGCCGTCGCCCACCGGCTTGAAGCTCCACGGATTGGTGCCGGTGTCGACCAGGCTGGCGAGCTTCCTGCTGTAGAAGTCGTCAAGCATGCCGCCAGCGCCGAACAGCTGCGAGAAGTCTTCGGGCAGCACATCGCCCTTCGAGCTCGCCGTGAACGGATAGCGGCCGGTGATCGCGCGATTGCAGAAGTCGCTGATCGGCTTGAGCTCGCTGGTCAGGCCCTCGCGCTCGACCGCGCGTCCGGTCGTCGCCGCCGCTCCAGCCAGATTCTCGAGGATCGAACGCGCCGGTTCGGGCAACTGCCCGGCCGCCGCCTTGATGCGCTCGCCGCCGCCGGCCGGCGGTGGCGCCGACTTGCTCTTCTGCGCCGCATCGACCGCGGCCAGCTGCACGTAGACGTCGTTGAACATCTTCATGATCTCGTCGATCGGCGGCGGCTGGCCGGCGACGAGTCGACGGATCGGCTCGAAGTGGTCATCGACCATCTGCTCGAGAGGCGGCCCGGTCTGCACCTCTTCGGCGCCCGGCACCTTCACCTTGCCGAGCACTGCGGCCATCTCGCGCTTGGCCTGCTCGGCCTTTTGGTCGATCTGGCCGACCTGCGTGCCGCTGGTCGACCCGGCGGCGGCCTTCGGCTGCACCAGGGTCGTCTCGCGCGCCACGCCGCGCAGGAACGCGGCGAGCGGCGAGTCGACGCCCGAGAGCTGACGTGCGACTTGCAAGCTCTGGTCGAGGCCGCCCAGCTTGACGACCCGAACGTCGGCGATGTACTTGTCCCAGACCTTGATGTACTCCTCGAAGTACAGGCGGCGCACGCGGTTGGTGAGTTCGGTGTTCGCCTTGCCGAGCGGCAGGGATTTGCTCGACCCGGTCGGACGCAGCCCGAGCACCCAACTCTCTTCCGAGGCGAGCTGGCGCGTCGCCTTGTCGACCGAAGTCTCGAACGCTTTGCGGTAACCCTCGCGCGTGAACAGGCCCGGTATGCCCTTGGTCAGCGGCTCACCGCTGACACGCTCGAACACCATGAGCGCGGCCGGTCCGGCGGCCCCTGCCACCGTGAACGGCGGCAAGTCGGCGCCGACCTGGGCGCGCTTCAGGCGGCTGAACACGCGGTACTCGAGCGGAAACGCGACCAGCATGTCGCGCACGCCGGCGACCAGGTTCTTGTCCATCGGCACTGCCGGTGGTGGTGCACCGTGGGTAAGCATCGCGTCGAGGTGCTGGTCGAGCGCCTGACGCTGCTCGGGCGCCAGGCTTCGCTCGAGCGCAGCGTCCCAGTCGATGCCGACGTAGGCCTTGAAGGCGTCGGCGTCGAACTTGTCCGGCGTGTAGATCATCAGGTAATTCTTGAGCGCCTCGTAGGCCAGTTCGAGGTTGTCCTTGTTGGCGGCGCGCAAGCGCTCCTCGAGCCGGCGCACGACGCGCGGCATCAGGGCGTGATCGAGCAGGTGCTGGTAGCCGAGGTTGGCGGCAGCGTCGAGCTTCTTGCCCTGGAACAGGCCGAGCGACATCGAAACCGGCGCCGAATCGAGCGAAAACTCGGCCGGCTGGGCGGCACTGCGAACCGCGGTCAACACCGGCGGCAGCGGCGTCACGTCGCCCGAGGTGGCCGGCGGAATGTTCTCCACCGCCTTCTTCAAATCGGGAAGCTTGGTCTCGATCTCGG